>JAFGNI010000730.1 GCA_016927095.1 Anaerolineae bacterium
CTGCCTTACGGCTTGCGCAGGAGAGCTCGGAGGGACTACCGCTGCCGACCCGGTGGCGGCACCGCAAGAGGGCTGGATGTTGCTGGTTCGGTCAGATGGGCCGCGATGGTTGGGGCCTGCGTGGTGGCGGGCTCAAGGCGTGGACCCGGACTCACTAGACGTTGCCGGCATCCAGATCGCTGGCGGCGGTGACTTGGTACCCTATCTCGTGCTCGACAGCCCACAGGGACCTGGTGTTCTCTTCTACGCTGAAGCGACGTCGTCTGACCTCACCTCCGCGATGACCACGGGGCACGCCGGAGGCTACAGCCTCAAGCTGGGGACCTCTGAGAAACCAGCGGAGGTCATAGGGATGGAAAGCGAGGCCCCCCGTTATTGCCAGATCGTCACAGAAGCGAAGACCTCAGTTGGTGACGACGCCTTCTTCCGATCCACCGCTCCCCTTGATTCCCCTTGGCTGTGGCACGCCCTGCGACCGGTGGAGGGTATCACGGTCACGGTGGTCCTCACCGACGTCGTGCCCGCCACACCTGTGACTTTGACCACGACCGCGTGGGGGCAGAGCAGTATGCCCGAGGATCCGGATCACCATCTGCGGATGCTGTGGAATGGCACGACGGTTGGCGACCATCTATGGGATGGCAGTGCGGTTGAGACATGGACGGTGGCGGCGGCGGTGGGCGAAACTCAGAACACATTGGGCCTGATCGCGCCTGGCGGCACTGAGGCGGCAGTGGAGCTGACGTGGCTCGATGCTGTTGAGGTCGCGTGGCAGCAGGCGTTGGTGGCTTCAGAGAACCGCTGGCAGGCTTGGGCTGCCACGGGAGCCGGCGGGGCTTGCTTCGCAACATCCGGCGCCGGTGCCGGCGATGGTTTTGTGGCTGTGCTCCGTGACGGCGCCGGTGCCGTGCGTTACAGTATGCCCATTTATGACACCCCAGCCGGCGTTCTCCAGGTGTCACAGCGGGCCGGTGATCGCGGTTGGCTAGGCCAGCCCTGGTCCACGCCGCCCCCTGATCTTGCACGTCCACGTGAGACGCTGCCCAAGTCCGAGCTTGAGCAGGTCGAGTACCTGGCGATAGCGCCGCGACAGTTTCACGAAGCCTTGGCCCCGCTGATCGAGGCGCGCAGCCTCGGCGGGCAGACGGCTATGGTTGTGACGCCGGAGTCGGTCTATGACACCTTTGGGTCTGGCGTTCCGTCGGCGCTGAGCATCCAGGTACTGGTGAACGATCTCGCGGAACGCGGCAGTCTCGCGTCCTTGCTTCTGGTTGGAGATACGTCGTCCAGACCCGCTTCAGCTTGGGATCCCGAGACCGTAGACCTGCCGACCATCTGGGCCAAGACCGCTCACGTGGGCGCGACCGCGTCTGACTACGCCATTGCCACCGGGGGTGGGGAGGCACCGCTGGTGGCTGTGGGCAGATTCCCGGTTTCCACAGTTGATGAGCTGGTGACGATGGTTGAGAAGACCCTGGCTTGGGAGGCAAGTGATCGTCTGCTTCTAATCAGCGACGACGAGCCAGCCTTCCTACACCTCACCGAGCGGCTTGGGGAGATTGCAGCACCGGATCTCGTTGTGGATGCGGCCCTCGACGGTGCGCGTGAGGAGGTGCTTCGTTGGCTCGGGGAAGGGCCGGGGACCTTGGTGTATACTGGGCACGGTAGTATGAACTTGTTGGGAGACGAGAAGTTGCTGCTGCTGGAGGACGGCGCGAACTGGAGCCAGCCTACGGTCATCGCGGCTTGGTCCTGTCTGTGCGCGAGCTTCGCACACCCGACCTACGCGAGCCTTGCAGAGGCGTGGCTATTGGCGCCGAAGGGGGTCGTGGCCGTTGTCGGACCGACCGGCGAGACGACGACGGCTGAGCAGACAACGATGGCCTTGGCACTCCAAAGATCCCTGTCCAGTGGCGAGGTGCTGGGCCAGGCGCTGCTGTCGGCCTGGCGCGCATCGCAGTCTGAGAACACCCGGCATGGGTTCGTGCTGTTGGGGGATCCCTCTCTTCAGCCGATGCCGGCCATCCAGGGCGGGATTGGCGCCGATGACTAGCCCGAAGCAGGTCCTGCAGAGGGTGGGCTGGGGGCTGATTGCCTTGGGAGCTGTCGTGATGGTCTGGGGCGGGGTTCAGACGTGGGCATCAGGTTCGGGGCGCCCGGTGGCGCCGGTGGCGGCACCCTTGTCACCCACCCCTACCCTGACACCGCCATCGACACCGACGCCCACGATCACGAGGACGGCAACGCCAGAGCCCATTGTCCCGACACGGACGCCAACCCCGGTCGCTTCACGAACGCCAAGACCCTCCGCGACGACGGTGGGAGCCATGGCGACTGCTACAGTGACCTCGAGACCACTGGGCAACGCTTCCGCGGTTACCGCGACGGCATCACTGGCAGTATCGGCCCCAGCCGCTGCCCTTACCGCGACGCCCGCGACAACGCTGACGCCGGACAATGCCCTGCCGGCGACACCTATGCCAATGCCAACAGAAACGCCCACAACTGCGCCTGCCACGTCGACTCTCACGCCGGTGGCCACAGTGCAACAGCCCGCGGCGTCGCTTCCTAGCTCCGGAGACTTCCGGGTGCCACCCGGCGAGCAGTTCCGCCTCGGCGTCTCACTACCCCAGTGGCAAGGGA
>JAFGNI010000731.1 GCA_016927095.1 Anaerolineae bacterium
GCTGAAGCGCCGGGTGTACTCAGCGTTGATCGCAACCTGGTCCTCGTACTCCGGATACATGCCGACGATGACAGCATCGTTCGGCTTGATCTCCCGGAACGCTTGTTCGAAGGCGGCCTCAACCCATTCCTGCCGGTCGGAGAGCCGTCCGGCAGCCAGGATCTTGAAGGCCAGGCAGGGCTTGCCGGTGGCGCGCATTGCCTTGTACATGCGCGGCGGGTCGTCCTCCAGGTAGACCTCTTTGAGGGGCAGCGGCACGTGGCCCAGCCGCTCCAGCAACTGCTCCCGGGTGCGGTGGCGCTCGTAGACGCAGCACATGAAGAAGTCGACGTCCCAGTCCTCAGAGACGACGTGGTCCACCACATCGGGGATGTGGGTGGAGATGCCGACCATCACGCCGGTATCCCGGATGCGCTTGCAGTACTCCTGCACTTTTGCCATCTGACCCTCACGCCAGAAGATGTCGGTGACCTCGCCGTGGTGGGCGACGCCCACGGTGCCGCCCGCCACCAGGTCCTCCAGCATCGTGGGGGCGTCACCGGTGGCGTGGGAGAGGGCGATGTAGTGGATCTCGCCGCCGCCGTCAACGTACTGACGATAGTCCTTGAGGTTGCCGAGGCCGGACTGCCAGGTGTTGATGCCCTCTTCCTGGCAGTGCTTCAGCGTGGCTTGTACCTGTTCCGGGGTGAAGTAGCGCTTCATCTGGTGGTTGACGAAGCAGGAGAGGTGCGAGCCGCCATTGATGGGGTTGGCACCTAGGATCAACCGGGAGAGCGTCACATCGCCAAAGGGAATCTGCGGCAGCGGTCTGGGTTGGTTATCCGACATATCGTTGCTCCTCAGTCCTCGGCGGATTCGAGCTGGTCCAGCGGTGGCTCGAGGTCCGCAGGCAACGGTGACTTGTAGGTGCGGCCCGCCATCCGGGCCTCCCAGTCCTCCCGCACACGGGCCAGTTCTTCTGGCTTGGTGAGCAGGTCGAGAACGGTGGTGGCCATCGCTTTGGCTGCGAAGAGGGTGGACTTGTGCCCGATGCTCATGCCAGAGACGGCGACGTTCTGCCACGAGTGGCCCGGGACGCCGACCACGAAGCAGGCCGTCGAGAACTCCATGGTGGGGGTGTTCCAGGAGACCTCGGCGACGTCGGTAGAGCCGCCGCCCCCTCTGCGCTCCTCGCCCCAGGGGTCGTAGATGTTGGTGTTGATGTCCACATCGATCAGGCTCATCGCGCCGGGCAGATGGCTACTAGACAGCTTGGACCGCTTTTCCTCGCGGGAGATGGTCTTGCCCAGCTCGGCGGCAAAGGCAAGCTCCTCATCGGTGTAGGTAGGTGCCCCGATCTCACGCATGTTGGCAGCCAGCAACTCGCCCATCGGCCGGTTCGGGATGCCGTTGTGGCAGCCAGTCAGAAAGCGGACCTTGTGGGTCGTGTTGGCCATGAGGTCAGCGCCATCGGCGATGCGCAGCACCCAGTCGTAGTACTGTTCGACGAGCTCGCGCTCGGGGGCGCGCACGTAGTACCAGCTGCGGGCGTAGGCGGGCACCACGTTGGGCTCGTGGCCGCCCTCCTCGATGACGTAGTGCATCCGCGCCTCCTGGACGACGTGTTCGCGCATGTAGTTGACGCCGATGTTCATCAGCTCCACGGCATCCAGAGCGCTGATGCCCTGCTCCGGCGAGCCGGCGGCGTGGGACGCCTTTCCAAAGAACTCAAACTTGACGGAGTTCATGGCGTTACCACTGCCCAGGGACGCACCATTGCTCGCCCCTGGGTGATGTCCAAGGCAGGCATCGAGGCCGTCGAAGAGGCCATCGCGGACCATAAAGACCTTCCCAATCAGCGTTTCCTCGGCGGGCGTGCCGAAACATTTGATCGTGCCCTCGAGGTCGTGGGCATCGATGGCAGCCTTGACGGCGAGGGCCGCACCGAAGGCGGTAGCGGCATAGCCACAGTGGCCACAGCCGTGGCCCGCGCCGCCCTCTTTCCGGACTTTGCGGTAGGGCACGGCCTCCTGCGAGAGCTCGGGCAGCGCGTCGAGTTCTGCCATAACCCCGATCACGGGGCTGCCGGATCCATAGGTGGCGACGAAGGCCGACGGCATGCCGGCGACGCCACGCTCGACGCTGAAGCCGTGCTCCTCTAGCGCGTCAGCCAGCAGCTTGCTGGTTTTCATCTCTTGCAGGCCCACCTCGGCGAACTCCCAGGCTCGCTGGTGGGCATGGATGATGAGATCCTCATTGGCTACGATCCAGTCAAGGGCGGTTTGCTTGGCTTTGTCTGTCATATCAACTCCGATCGGGATTGGTTGAGTTGTCTGTGACCTGGGTGGTCAAGCAGAGGGTCGGCCTAGAGAAGGCCGACCTTCATCATGCTACCATTCAATCTGCTTGAGGCCGCGCGCTCGCAGGATGGCGTTGAGCTCGCCGATGTGCCACTGATTGTGCCTCAGGAGGTAGAGGGCGCGACCTAGCCTTGTCTCGCCGGTCCAAGGATACTGACGCTCAGGATCCAGCAGGCCGTCGTCACCTAATGAGAGCAACCACTCCTTGACCGTGACCTCGGTCTCGTTGACGCTGGTGAAGAGTGCCTCCCGCGATGGCAGTTGGTTCACTGGTGCATCCTCCCAGTCAAGCTTGTACTTGCGGCGGGGTTTGTAGGCCTCGTAGCTCCAGTGCGTGGCGTATATATCGGCTGTGAAGACGATGTGGTAGGCAAGGCGCGCTGGGACCAAGTAGTCGGGTTCCCCCGTTCGCCACTCCTCAGCGGGCGTCTTGACAAGGGCATCGCGCAGCTCCTGCCAGCTACGTTCGAACTGGTCGATGAGCGCGCTCGTGATCTCGTGATTGGGCAAGTTGTACCTCCTGCTTAGGTCGCTTCTATCATATTCAAGCTGCTAGGGGCTCAATCTGGTTGGAACTGGATGATTTCCGAGAAGGCTGCGACCATCTCGGGATGGCCGCCCAACATCGGCAAGTGAGCTGACTTCCCACCGATGAGTGCTCCCAAGTCGACCGGTGTGCCATCGACGTAGCGGAGCACGCCGCCTTTGGCGTGCAACATCGCCATGCCGGCGGCGATGTCCCAGATGTAGACCCGCTCGACGAGGGCGCAGTCGGCGCTGCCGGTGGCGACATAGGCGAGGTGGGCCATCGTGGAGCCTAGGTTGCGCAACTTGCCGGGGTAGGCCGGCGCGACACGATAGTAGCGGTGCAGTCGCGACGCGATGAAGAGCGAGGTCTCCCGGTAGAAGGGCTCGGGTTCGCGAAGCGACCGCTCGCGGTCGTTCCGGAAGAGGCGCCCATCGGGTGTGGTGTAGATCAGGTCCTGCGCGAGCGGCATGTTAAAGAAGCCTGCGACCGGGCGATTGCCCTCCACGAGCGCTATCGCGATGCCCCACACGGGCAGCCCTGCGGAGAACGAGGCCGTCCCGTCGATGGGGTCGATAACCCACCGGCGCTCGCCGCGCTTGGGCGGCTTGCGCAACCCCTCCTCCTCCCCGACGATGCCGTCGTCGGGGTAGTGACTATCGAGGGCCTTA
>JAFGNI010000161.1 GCA_016927095.1 Anaerolineae bacterium
CCGGGGCGAGACAGCCTCGGGGAAGCCTGCTTTCCGCGCTGCGTATCGCCGGCGCCGGTGCCTGATCCTTGCCGATGGCTTCTACGAATGGCGTGCCGAACCCGGCGAGCGGACCAAGACACCGATGTATATCCGGATGGTCTCGGGCCAGCCCTTTGCCTTCGCCGGACTGTGGGAGGCCTGGGGCCCGGACCCGGCTGCTGCAGAGGAACCGGAGGCCGCGCCGTTGCTGACGTGCACGATCATCACAACGCGGCCCAACGCGCTCCTTGCCCCCATCCACAACCGGATGCCCGTGATCCTGCCACGACAGGCCTACGACCGGTGGCTCGATCCCGGAGAAGTGGATGCCGGCGCGCTTGACGATCTATTGGCACCCTATCCGGCCCAGGAGATGACAGCCTATCCGGTGTCTCGCTACGTCAACAGCCCCGGCAACGACTCTCCGGCGTGCATTGTGGCTGCGTAGCGGCAGCCTTTGCCCAGAGAGCGGACTAGGTCCCCACAACCATCGGAAACGAACATGACGACCCCAATTGACTACGCACGACACCATCGCGACGCCTTTCTGGCCGAGCTCTTCGACTTTCTTCGCATTCCCAGCATCAGCACGCAACCGGCTCATCAACCGGATATGGCTGCGGCTGCGGCCTGGTTGAGAGACCGCTTCCTGGGGGCCGGTTTCAGCCGGGCCGAGGTCATGCCAACGGCAGGCCATCCGGTGGTCTACGCCGAATGGCTGCCGGCTGGCCCCGAAGCGCCCACGGTGCTGGTCTATGGTCACTACGATGTGCAGCCGCCAGATCCGCTAGAGGCCTGGGTCTCACCACCCTTTGAACCCGAAATACGCGGCGACAGCCTCTTCGCACGTGGTGCCTCCGACGACAAGGGCCAGGTCTACATTCACCTCAAGGCCGCTGAGGCGTTCAGCCGGACGCGGGGCGCCCTGCCCGTCAACCTGAAGTGCCTGATCGAGGGCGAGGAGGAGATGGGTAGCCCGAGCTTCGCCCCCTTCGTCCAGAGCCATCGCGAGTTACTAGCTGCCGATGTCGCGCTAATCTCTGACACGCACATCCTGGGCGAGGCGCAGCCCAGCATCGTCTACGCGCTTCGTGGATTGGCCTACTTGGAGATCACCGTGACGGGCCCTGACCACGATCTGCATTCGGGCATCTACGGGGGGGCGGTCAACAACCCACTGAATGCGCTCTGCCGGATGATTGCCCGCCTCCAGGATGCGACGGGGCGGATCACGATCCCCGGCTTCTACGACCGGGTGCGTGATCTGACGCCCGAGGAGCGGCAGGAACTGGCGCGGATTCCCTTCGACCGCGATGCCTGGCTGCAGGAGGCCGGTGTCCCCACTGACTGGGGAGAGCCGGGCTACACCATCATCGAGCGCACAACGGCGCGGCCCACCTTGGATGTCCACGGTATCTGGGGCGGCTACATGGCGCCAGGCGCCAAGACCGTGCTGCCCAGCGAAGCCCACGCCAAGATCTCGATGCGGCTGGTTCCGGATCAGGACCCCCGCGAGATCACGCAACTGGTGCGCGACACTATCCGGTCCATCGCGCCCGCCTCTGTCTCGGTGGCTGTGACCGACTTGCACAGCGGGGAGGGCGCCATCGTGGATCGCGAGCATCCTGCGATGCAGGCGGCCTACGAGGCCTATAGCCGGACGTACGGCGTCGCACCGGTCTTCGTCCGCGAGGGCGGTTCGATCCCGGTGGTCGCGACGTTCCAGCGGGAGCTTGGCATCCAGACAGTCTTGATGGGATTTGGGCTACCTGACGACCGCCTTCACTCCCCGAACGAAAAGATGAGCGTGTCGAGTTTCCACCGCGGTGTCGAGACGGTAGTACACTTTCTGGAGATCCTGGGTGGTTGACGCCCCCATCGAGGAACCGAGTCGTGAAACGTCTGGTGGTGGTGCTGGTGCTCCTGAGCACGGCGTGCGTATTGCCCGGCATCGTCGAGGTGCCCGGTGCCACCCCCACGCCTGTAGAGGCGCCCGCATCCGCCACAGCCGTGTTCCCGACAACCACCCCGGTGGTGAAACCCCGACCTACCTACACGCCGACGCCGGCACCCCAGCCAACCCCGACGCTCGCGTCTGATCCGCGCCTGGAGCCCGACGATGTGCTCCTCTTGCCCCAGCCGCTCTCCGAAGGCGATCGCCTTTCAGTCGACGTAGACCCATCGTTGCCCCCAGGCTTCGTCTGGGAGGATGGCGACGAGCCACAGATCACGTTGACTTTGCCGGATGGCGAGACCGCCTCGACCGGTGTTGCCGAAATGGGTTTCGACAATGTGGCACAGGCGCGCTTCTACTGGATAGATGATGTGCCATCTTCGCCAGCGACGTCTTCGCCGGAAGATGCGTTGATTGATCTGCCCGAGGTCGACGGACAGGCTACCTATACCGCCGTCTACACGCTCACGCTGACGCTGCCACCGGACGTCCCCGATCCGAATCCCGACAACAACACATTGGTCCTCCGGGTGCCGGTTCGCCCGCGGGAGAGCTTGTCACCTCCTGAGCCAGGGGCGCAATGGGCCGTCACGGAGACAGCCGGTTTCTCACTTCACTACCTGACCGGATCAGCGGCTGAGCGCGACCTAGCGTCGATCGTGGACGCGGCTGCTCAGGCCTATGATGAAGTGATACAACGGTTTGACGCTATGGGCGCACGGGATGTGTC
>JAFGNI010000732.1 GCA_016927095.1 Anaerolineae bacterium
ATGCAGATCGACGTCAGGCTCTACGGTCCCCTGGCGCGCTACGGCGGCAGCAACCGCAACATCCACGCCAAGGTCTCGGTCGACCTCGACGCGGGCAAGACGCTGGCGGATCTCCTGGTTGCTCTAGACTTGCCAACCGAGGAACGCGGCATCACCTTCATCAACGGCGACCTCAGCGCGATGCCCGGCCTGCAGCCCGACCTGGACCACGTGCTCCAGGACGGTGACCGTGTCGCTCTCTTCCACACGAAGAGCATGTGGCCCTTTCAATACCGCCACGATGTGGCGTCGCTGGACGCGTTCAAGCAGGCCCTGGCCGCCCGCGAGGACGGCGGGCTACAGTCGCGCTACGACACCAAGCGCGACTGATCCCAGCGGACGCCACGGTGCGTCGGAGTATCTCTTCTACAATGCCCCCGGGCGATTTCTTTGTAGGATGCCCCACAGCACGCGAACTCTTTGAGTCCATGTGCGACATCATCGACACTCTTGGCGAGCACGACATTCGCGTGACCAAGACCCAGATCGCGTTCCGGCGGCACCGGAGTTTCGCGTGGGTCTGGATGCCTGGACGCCATCTCCGCGGCGAGGTCGCCCCCCTTGTGCTCACCGTGGGCCTGCACCGTCGGGAGCCCTCACCCCGCTGGAAAGAGATCGTCGAACCCTATCCTGGTCGCTTCACCCACCACCTCGAGATCTACGCAGTCGACGATATCGACGGGGAGGTCCGCGACCGGCTCCGGGAGACGTGGGAGCTGGCGGCGTAGGTAGGTCCCCTGTTCGTAGTAACCGAGTCATTGACAGAGCAAACCGATCGATCGGTTACTACAAACACACGCTGAACCTGCTCTACGTGACCCCTCAATCACCTTGAACCGGACAGGCAGGACGGCCTGTCTAGACCGGTCTAGGCCGGTCTGCCGGCCCGCCGGCACAGCCCGCGCTTCGGATCCTCGTCATCAAGGTCGGTGGCCCGTCGCGCTTAGCCGGCGGCCAACCGTGACGGACCGTGGTCGGGCATGGCTGCCCGACCTACAGCGGCTAATAGACAACCATACGCTTCATACTTCAACGAATTGATAATTACGAGAATAAGTTTGAATAAGTATACGAATAGTATTGACAAAATGAAACTTCAGATTTACAATGGGCAGGTCGCCACAGAACGCGCGCTGCCGGATCGCCGGCAATCTGATGCGCACCAAGTCGGAAAGAGGAGCGCCGCCGATGGATCTCTCTACGGAGAAGGAGCGCCACGCAAGCCGCGTGCTCAGGGCTTACCGGACCTTGCTCTGCATCATCGCCGCGGAAGCACCGGCGATGGTCGCCCTGACCTTTCTCACGGGCATCGGCTTGGGCGCGATGCGCCTGCTGAGCCTGATCGTCAACCGCCACGTCTTCGACGATGGCCTGGCCCTTGCAGCGGGCGAGCTCGCCTTCCAGCGCTACCTGCCTACCCTGATCGCATTCGTGTTGTTGGCCCTCCTTCCCCCGATCCTCGAACAGGTCTACATTTTCGGTTTCGTGGAGCCCCGGGCGCTGTTGATCCTGCGCACTGCCTTCAAGCGCCGCATGCTTCAGAAGCTCGCCCGCATGAAGTACGAGCACCTGGAGAGCGAGACCTCGATGGAGGTTATCGACAAGGCCTACCACCGGGCAGAAAGCTCGGCCCGCCACCTCTTCCCGATGTACGTCATCATCTTCTGCTCTAATCTTGTCGGCAGCGCCGGGATCCTCACCTATATGGCCACCGTCAAGTGGTGGCTGCCGCTCACGATCCTCGCCCCCTCGATCCTGGAGATGGTGCTCGCCGCCCAGCAGAACTTCAACATCTACCTCGAGCTGGAGAGCTACTGGAACCGCGAACGGCAGTACGAGATCCTCGGCGGCTTCCTCCGCGCGCGGGACTACCTCAGAGAGATGAAGCTCTTCGGCTCCGCGCGGGACCTCATCGAGATCTACCGGACGCGGCTCAACGCCCGCAACCGGGAGTACGAAGGCTACTACTTCAAGCATCTGAAGCAGCACTTCGTCAAGGGGAATATCACAAAGCTCGCCAAGTTGGTGAACGTCCTGCTGATCCTCGCGCTCTTCGTCAGAGGGCAACTGACCATCGGGCTCTTCATCACGCTATCCCTTACCATCCTGACGAGCCTGTTCGAGTCCATCGCCTGGGGCGTCGGCATCTACCGCTGGAGCGGGTACCACATCAACTTCTTCGACTACTACCAGAGCTACCTCGAGCTGTCAGAGGAGGTCGACGGCGAGGCCGAAGCCCTGCCCGACCGGTTCGACATCGAGTTCCGGGACGTCTGGTTCCGCTATCCCGGCACCGACCGGGATATCCTGAAGGGGCTCAGCTTCCACGTTGCCGACGGTGAGAAGCTCTCCATCGTCGGCAAGAACGGCGAGGGCAAGACCACGATGATCAAGCTGCTGCTCCGGCTCTTCGAACCCGACCGGGGCGAGATCCTCGTCGGCGGTCGCCCCATCGATACCTACGCTCGCAAGACCCTCACCCGGCTCTTCGGGCCGGTCTTCCAGGACTTCAACCGTTACGCCATCACGCTGCGAGAGAACATCGGGGTGGGCTTCATCGATCAGCTGCATGCCGATGAGCGCGTCGCCTATGCCGCCCACAAGGGCAAGGTCGACCAGTTCGCCGGCGACCTCCCCCAGGGCTACGACACCGTGCTGGGCCGCGAGTTCGAGGGCGGCGTCGACGTCTCGGGCGGGCAGTGGCAGCGGATCGCCATCGCCCGCGCCTTTATGGGCGACAAGCCCGTGCTGTTGCTCGATGAGCCCACCAGCCAGTTGGATCCCATCGCCGAAAGCCAGCTCTACCGGGAGTTTGCCGAGATGGCGGACGGCAAGACCGCCATCTTCATCACCCACCGCCTGGCCTCGACGATGATCACCGACCGCATCCTGGTGATTCAGGACGGCGTCGTCACCCAGGAGGGCACCCACGACCAGCTGATGGCTGCCGGCGGTCTCTACGCGGAGATGTTCGAGGCGCAGAAACACTGGTACCGGCAGCCCGCCGAGGCATGGCAGGAGGTAGCCTATGTCTAGGCTACAGGATAAGACCAGCGTCCTGGAGACCGAACTGCAGCGCGAACAACCGGCTAGCCTGCGCAACCTGGCGCGGATGTTTGTCTACGTCATCAGCTCCGCCAAGGTGATGTGCGCTATCTTCCTTTCCCTCATGGTGCTCCTGAGCCTGCTGCGACCGGCCCTCGCCTACCTCTGGGGACGCTACATCGATCTGGCAAACGGCTACTTGCCGGGCGGTGAAGTGCTGCCGATGGCGTTGGTCATCGTGGCCTACTACCTGATCGGCTTCCTCTCCGACCTGATCAACCGCTACACCCAGGCTTGGGAGGACATCGAGCGGCTCGACAAGGTCCAAATGAACCGCCTGCAGGAGCGGCTCAACACGCGGATCTACACCAAGATATCGCGGCTCTCGCCCGAGTGTATGGAAGTGCCGAAGATCAACGACACCATCAAGCAGGTCTTCGACTACACGCAGAACGGCTGGGACGGCATGAACCGCGAGATCATGGTCAACGGCTATATGATCATCGCCAAGGCCGTCAGCGTCGTGAGCATCGCGCTGTCGCTCTGGCTCTTCCACCCGCTCCTGACCCTCATCGTCCTGATCGTGCCGATTCCCACCCTTTACACGACCTATATCGGTAACAAGCTACGCTTCAAGCTGGTCAAGCAGAACGCCAAGCTAATGCGCGAGGCCGGCTACTACGAGAACCTGATGCTCGGCCCGTCGGCAAAGGAGATCAAAGCGCTGGGGCTGCACGGCTTCTTCTACGAGAAGTGGCGCGCGCTCGCCGATGCGTACGCCGCCGAGGAGAAGAAAACGCAGGTGCGCAGCGCGCTCCTCAGCACCCTCTCCACGGCGATCTCCACCCTCGTCTCGGTGGGGGCCAACGTCTTCGCTATCCTGCTGATGACAGCCGGGCGCATCTCCATCGGCGCGCTGGGCGCCGTCATCAGCCTGGTCGGCACGCTCATCGGCGACACGTCGGCGCTCTTCGCCGCTGTCGCCACGTTCATCGCCAAGAAGAACGAGGCGACCGCCTTCTTCGACCTGATGGACCTGCAGGAGCAGCCCACCGAGGGCGATAGGGCGTCGTCGATCGAGGAAATCGCGGCCCGCGACCTGCGCTACCGCTACCCACTCACCGACCGCTACGTCCTCGACGGCATCGACCTCACCATCGGCAGAGGCGAGAAAGTCGCCTTTGTCGGCGAGAACGGTGCCGGCAAGACGACCTTCGTCAAACTGATCAGCGGCATGCTCAACCCGTCCGGGGGCGACCTCCGCGTCAACAGCCATCCCATCGAGGGCATCCAACCGGCGGCACACTATGGCGCAATGTCGGCGGTCTTCCAGAACCCGGCGCAGTACCAGACCTTCACCGTGGCCGACAACGTTTGGTTAGGAGATACAGCGCGCGCTCGAGGCAACGGGGCAATCCGGGACTCCCTGGCTGCGGCAGGGCTCGCGGATTTGGATCCCGACGCGCTGTTGGGGAAGGACATCGGCGGCACCGACCTCTCTGGCGGACAGTGGCAGAAGCTCGCCATCGCGCGGGCCTACTTCCGGGATAGAGACTTCATCATCCTGGACGAGCCGACCTCCAACCTCGACCCGCTGGCCGAGGC
>JAFGNI010000162.1 GCA_016927095.1 Anaerolineae bacterium
GGACCCGGCGCCGATCGAGGATGCCGTGATCTTCATCGAAAGCGGCATGGGGATGACCTGGACGGTGACCACCGACGTGGGCGGCACCTACGGCATCTGGTTCGACGAGATGGTCAGCCCTGTAACCGTCACCGTCAGCTACGAGGCCGGGTACGAGGCGCAGACCTTCACCGGTGTTGCCGTTGTCGGGGGTGAAGTCACGACGCTCGATGTTGACCTGCGCTGGTTGCAGCCGTGTGTCAGCACTGATGCTGCCGTTGACGTCACGCTCCAGATGGGCACCACCGGTACCTACATGCTTAACCTGGCTAACAACGGTGCGCTAAGCACGACCTACACGCTCGTCGAACAGGACCTGGGTTACACCATCGCTGGTTCGCAGGCGGTTGCCGATCTGTTCGGCTACGCCGTCGCGGACTCTGGCGACCCCCTTGGCCCGGACTACGACTTCGTGGACATCACCGCGTTTGGTGCGCCACTGGCGCTGGGTGACGATGACTTCGCGGGGCCTGTGCCCCTCGGCTTCGACCTCGACTTCTACGGCAACGACTACAACGAAGTCTACATCAACAGCAACGGCTTCCTCTCCTTCGGGTCCGGCTCCACCGACATGAGCAACGATGTGTTGCCCAACGTGCAGACGCCGAACAACATCATCGCCCTTATGTGGGATGATCTCGTCGGCGGGACCGCCTACGTCTACACCTTCGACATGTGCCCGTATGCCAGTGGGCAGTGTACGGTGGTGCAGTACGAGGGCTTCACGCATATGGGCGGCGCGGACGCTGGAACCTGGCAGGTGATCCTCTTCCGAAACGGCAACATCCTAATGCAGTTCGAGGATGCGGGCGACAACGCGGGTGCGGCGTCGACCACCGGCATCGAGAACCGGTATGGCACCGATGGCATCACCTATGCCGCCAACGTGCCGGCGCTGGAGGACGAGTTGGCTGTGTGCTTTGCCTATCCCGGCAACAGCACCGACTGCGTCCCCTCCGATGTCGTCTGGATGGACGAGGACCCGGTCCTGGGAGACATCCTGGCTGATGACGTAACCCCGGTCACGCTCTCCTTCGACGCCAGCATCCCCGAGACATCACAGCCTGGTGTCTACATGGCAGCCCTGCACCTGACAACCGGCGATCCCTACAACGGCGTCCAGGTGATCCCGGTGACGATGACCGTGGAGGCGCCGGCAACCTGGGCCAAGATCGTCGGGACGGTGCTGGCGTGGGATCACTGTGATACGACCTCTAGGGTTATGCCCGGCGCCACGGTCCTCATCGAGAGCGCCAACGGCACCGATAGTTGGGCGTTCACAACAGATGCTGAGGGCACCTATGACCTGTGGCTGGACGAAGCCCACTCGCCGGTGGTGGTCACCGTCTCGGCTGAGGGATACGTTACAACCGTTGACGTGGTGGCCTTCGACGACGGTGACACGGTCAACCCGGTCCACGATCTCCGCATGGATGCGCCGTGCTTCACCATGGACACCTATGCCATCGAGTTCGCCGTGACCAAGGGCCACACCCACACCGAGCAGCTGATGATGACCAACCAGGGCGCCGGCATGCTCGAGATCACCGATGTTGCCGGCGACGGATGGATGACACCGGGGATGACCTCCGGGAAGATCAATCCCGGTGAAAGCTATCCGCTGGACGTTGTCTTTAGCGCAGCCGGGATGTCGCTCGGCGACCACGTCGGTACGCTGCAGATCGCGAACAACGATCCGATGATGCCGATGATGACCGTCCCGGTGACGATGACGGTGCTGATGCCGACGGTCGAGGTGGACGTCTACGCGACGCCGCCGGACGTCACGCACCCCGGTGAGGTCATCACCTATACCATCGTGGTCACAAACACCAGCGATGGCGCACTGGACGTTGATCTGACCACGGCGATCCCGATGCACACGGCCTACATCGCCGGCAGTCAGACGGGTGGCTTGGTCTACGCCCAGCCTCCCACAGGCGATGCCCAGATGACGTGGTCGGGCACGCTGGCCCCGATGGTTCCACAGACCTTCACCTTCGCGGTGCAGGTTGACGCCGGCGTCACGGGCGGCACCATCGATATCCTGACCGAAGTCGCTACGGAGGATGCTGTCTACGAAGACACCGAATCTCTGACCGTGACGGTGGTGACGCCGACGATCGAGGTGGATGTGTACGCGACGCCGCCGGATGTCACGCACCCCGGTGATGTGATCACCTACACCATCATGGTGACGAACACCGGTGATGACGCACTGGCTGCTGACCTCACCGCGGCGATCCCGATGCACACCGCGTACATCTTGGGTAGCCAGACAGGCGGCTTGGCCTACGTCGATCCTCCTGCTGGTGATGCGCATATGGCGTGGTCGGGCACGCTGGCCCCGATGGCCCCGCAGACCTTCACCTTCGCGGTGCAGGTTGACGCCGGCGTCACGGGCGGCACCATCGATATCCTAGCCGAGGTCGCGGTCGATGACCTCGTCTACGACGACACCGCATCCGTGCTCGTGGAGCTCTACCGGATCATGCTGCCCATCATCTCCAAGAACTAACGGTGATGCCGGTCTAGCGACACGGTTCAAGACGAGAGCCACCGGGGTGTCCCGGTGGCTCTCTCTATTGGCGGTTCCTGATCTGGGCCGCCCAAGGCCTTCGGAAAGCCCTTGGGCGGTCTACCGTAGGACGCCACGACAGCGCCCGGGTCCAAGACCGCGGCTGCTCATCACGAATCCGCTCGGGCCTACTCCCCTCAACGCCACTGTGCCGTGATCAGCCCGTCTGTTCCGCCCACATCTGACGGAACAGGCCCTCAACCGCGACCAGAGACGCGAAGGTGCCATCTTGCACGATCCGGCCCTCATCAAGGACCAGGATACGGTCCGCGCCCTGTACGGTCTGTAACCGGTGCGCGATGACGAGGACCGTGCGCCGGGCGAGGAAATCGGCCAGATTTCGAGTCACAACCGCCTCGGTAAGGCTGTCCAACGAGGATGTGGGCTCATCCATCACCACAATCCTGGGTTGCTGAACCATCAGGCGTGCGAACGCCAGCCGCTGCCGCTCTCCGCCCGAGAGCTTGATGCCGCGTTCGCCGACCACGGTCTCCAGACCTTGCGGCAGCCGGGTCACGAGATCCAAGAAACCGGCCTGCGCCACGACGTCCTGCAGCGCCACCTCATCCACGGGTGCATCGAAGACGATGTTCTCGCGGATCGTGCCGTCAAAGACCGGCGGCTCCTGCGGGATGTACGCGACCTGGCGATAAAAGCTTTGCAGCGAGACGTCCGCCAGATCCTGACCATCAACCATGATCCGGCCGCCGTCCGGCTTGATCAGGTGGAGCAGCAACTGCACCAACGTGGATTTGCCCGCGCCGCTGGGGCCGACCAGCGCCGTGGTCCGTCCGCCGCCGAGCGTCACGGTCAGGTCATCGATCACCGGACGGTCGCCATAGGCAAAGCTGACGCCATCGAAAACTACGGCACCGTCGCGAAGGGTGAGCGCGGATCCGCGCTGCAGGCCCAGATCATCGGGCAGCGATAGAAACTCGGCGAAACGCCGGAACGCGATTCGGTCCTGCTTGTAGGTTGTCAGGGCAACGCTGAAGTGGGAGACCGGTGACACCACGTGACCGATCAACGACGTCAGCGCCACGAGCGCGCCCAAGGTCGAGGCACCCGCGATGATCAGCCGGGCCTGCCAGACGATGACCCAGTTCCAAGAAGCCCCGCACCGAGAACTTGGCGAAGCGCTCCTGATGCGCCAGCATGCGATCCACCAGCCGTCGCAGCGCGCGCATCAGACGGCTCGCCACCAGAGCCAGGACCGCAACCAGGCCCAAGAAGATCACAGCAAGCGTGGCGTCATACCGGTACACGAGCACCAAGGCGATAGCGATCTGTGGAATGAGCTCGCGGACGAGCGCGAGGTAGAACCCGTTCAGGATCGACTGGGTTGCCGCAGCGCCGTTCTCGATCCGCTGCACGACCTGACCGGTGCCCAGATCCTGGTAGGCGAGGTAGCTGATCGTGGACACCTTCTTCATGGCCCGGATCTTCGCCCAGTTGTACGAACCGTTGGCGAGGATGCTCCGGGGATAGCCCTCCAGATAGATGAGCAGATGGTTCACGAGCGTGAAGACGCCGTAGAGGAGCAGTGGGCGATACAGATCGGAGAGCCGGCGCGCGCCTGGGATACTATCCAGCAGGCGCTGGAACAGGACGATCGCATAGAGCCCGATGAAGACCTGCGAGACACCGGTGACCAGAAAGGCAACCAGGGCCACCCAGTAAGCTCTGCAGATACGGGCCAGACTATGAAACAGGATCTTGTTCAAACCACCTCCGATGTCGACCGTGTAGGGGCGAGGCATTGCGCCATGGGCTGCTGCTGACCACCTGCTGCCGAACGCGGATTACAACCCCGACACGTACCGGCTGCGTCGCAATGCCTCGCCCGGAGCGTGGCGGGTTCTGTCACCGCAGGATCACCTTTGGGCGTCGGTGCCGGGACGACGAGGGCGAGCCATGCCGGCCGTGCGATTGGGCCTGTGCCGCGGTTCCCCGTGCGTGGGCGCCGACACTCCCAGCTGCATTCGGAAATGCTTCACCCCTACAAACCGACCTATTGACCCCACCGCGCTGGCCGCTCACGATGGGAGCTCGGCACCCAAGCCGGCCTCAATCGCGTTCAGATAGGCGCGCCTCGCCGTCGTCAGATCGAAGAGCGCCATACCCACCGACTTGGAGAAGGTCGTGCCGTGCCGACCGCGCGCCGGAGGGCGCCCGGAGGCGATAAGGTGACCCAGCGTCTCGATCTGGTCCTCTCGGAGAAGCCCTTTGCGAAGCGGCACGATCAGCTCGCCCGACTCCTCCTTGGCGAAGTCGAGATCGACCCAGACCTTGTCCAGCAGCGTGAAGAGCGCATCCGGATACTCGCGCACGTCCGGCTCAAAGGAACCGATGGCGACACAGTGCTTGCCCACGAATAGCTCTGGGTCGTTGGGGAAGACGGGCTGTCTAGCCGTCGTCGCCGTAATCAGGACATCGGAGGACCTCGCCAGAGCGTCCGGCGAGTCCGCGACCTCGATCGCGGCTGTGATCGGTGATGCGCGAAGTCTCTCGGTCAGCGCCACGACGGCGAGTGGGTCGATATCGTAGAGCACGATCGTCGCAATGTCCCGCACGGCACATGCGTACAGCAGCTGGTAGAAGCCCTGGACCCCGCAGCCCACCAGGCCCACCGACACTGCATCCTCTCGCGCCAGATAGCGGATGCTCACCCCGGTCACCGCGCCGGTGCGCATTGCGGTGACGGTCTTCCCGTCCAACAACGCCAGAATCTCCGCCGTCGCGCGGTCGTACAGCACGACGATGCCGTCGATCACCGGCTTGCCTCGGGCACGATTACCTGGATAAACGCTGACGAGCTTGGTGACCATGTGGTCCTCGGCGGCGCAGGGCATCAGCAGGAGCTGGTTGCTCCCGCCGGTGGCCATCGCCAACCGCTCGGGCATCGAGAACGACCGCGCTTCGTAGATCCGCAGGGCCTCCTCGACGCTGTCGAGAACGTCGTCGGGCGTCAGCGCTTGATAGATGTCAGTGTCGTTGAGATAGAGCATTCTGTCTCCTTCAGTCGCTAAGTGGACGCGCGGTGAGACCTTTGGGGTTTTCACGTCGCGTGGGTGTCTGCAAGACAAGAAAACCCCAAAGGTCTTCTGTGGATAGGCTCCTCTGATTCCGCGCTAAGTCCCGTTGCTCAACGCGCCTGGTCGCCAAGATCGAGGCGCGCTTCGATCTCACGAGAGGTCCTGGTGATGGAAAGGCCGCCCAGTGCCGTACAGCGCAGCGCGCTGGGCAGGCTCTCGCCCACCCGGAGCATCGTCTCGATGACCTCGTCCAGCGGCACGACGGCATCGTAACCCGCCAGGGCCATATTCGCACAAGCCAGCGCGTTGCTCGCAGCCATCACGTTCCGGCCCAGACATGGCACCTCGACGCGGTTGGCCACGGGATCACAGATCAGGCCCAGGACATTCTGCAGCGCCATGGATGCCGCGGAGACCGCCTGTTCAGCGGTGCCCTGCGCCAGCGTGACCAGCGCGGCAGCCGCCATCGCGGAGCCGGCACCACACTCGGCCTGGCATCCCGCAACCTCCGCCGCGAAGGTGGCCCGCGCGGCGATGAAGACCCCGATCAGCCCGGCTGCCAACATCGCCTTCGCCGCCTCTTCTACACCGAGGCCCATCGCGTCGACGGCGCCCAGGCAAGCGCCGGGCAGCCCGCCGCAGGCGCCCGCCGTCGGCGCAGCGACAAAGACCCCCATCGCGCTTTTGACCTCCATCAACGCCGTCACGTAGAGGATCATCCGGTTGAGGATGCCGCCATCCAGCAGTTGACCGCCCACCATGGCCCTTTGAAAGCCATCCGACTGCTGTCCCAGGATACGGTCGGCATAGTCGGTGCCGGCGATGCCCTGCTCAACCGCCGTCTGCATGATGCGTACCGTCTCCCGCATCTTGGTCAGCACCTGACCGCAGGTCAGATTACCCCTGGCACCCTCATAGTGACACGCAAGCTCCCATAGCGCGAGACCTTTGTCCTCATTGTAGGTCATCATCTCATCACAGGTGAGGAACGGAACATGAAGGTCACGGCGCGAGAGCACGGGCAGCACCGGGGCCAAGGTCCGGATTCGAGAGATGTCGAACGCTTCTCTGGCCCGCGCAATGAACTCTTCCGGCAGGAAGCGCTGGGCCTTGACCTCAACAAAGGCCGGCCATGCCCCGGCATGGTCCAGAATAGCGTCCGCTTCGGTCCATGCCCCTAAGGCTTGGGCCACTGGGGCAGCATCGCCCCGGACGGTGAGCAATGTCTCGTACGTGTCACCCCGGATCGACACCGGCGCGCCGTCGATCGCGGTCACCTCGATCATCCCGCCACCGGTGGAGATGGCGGTCATCGTGTGACTCTCGTCCCCGTTGGTCAGCGTGAGCTTGTACGTGTTGGGATGGGGAGCCCCGATCTCGGTCACCTGGAAGACGACCTCGATCCCCGCCGCCGTGATGGTCCTGACGGATGAGACCAGCCTTTCATCGGTGGCCTCCCACCCCAGCAGCCCGCCACACAGCCCCATATCCGAGCCCTGCGTAGCGTGCGTGGTCGCCAGCGATCCCGTCGGGTCGAACTCAACGAGTACCTGGTCCAGGTGCCCTTCCATCAAGTCGCGCGCCAACCTGCCGATGCGCAGCGCCGCCGCGCAGTGTGAGCTGGACGGCCCCCGCATCACCGGGCCAATCGCATCATTGAAGATGCTAGGATAGCCTTGCATCTACACCTCTCTCCCTTGTCCCTTCTCCCTTCTCCCTTCTCCCTTTTCCCCTCCCGCCTCACCAATTCGTCACCGACCCATCCAGCCGTCGCAGATGCGGCAGCTCGCTCATCTGCATCGGGT
Organism: Anaerolineae bacterium; assembly: GCA_016927095.1. The sequence continues at coordinate 7,458 of JAFGNI010000162.1, forward strand.
GCGCTTTCGCCGCCTGGCGGTCGAAGAGCACGCCGAGCCCCGGCATCGTGGGCGGCAGGAGATAACCGTCCTGCCATGTCGGCTGCAAGGGGACCACGTCGGTAAGCACCGTGCCGGTCTTCTGCGGCTGCTCCTGAACGCCCACCAACGGCGAGGCCAGGTTGAGCTGCAGGCAAGCCGCCGAGGAGATCGGCCCCAGCGGGTTGTGGACCGCCAGCTTGATGTAGTGCGTCTCGGCCCAGCCGGCGATCTTCCGCGCCTCCGTGATCCCGCCGGCGATGCAGAGGTCAATCCGGGCGTAGTCGATCCACTCCTCCTCGATCAACTGGCGGAACTCCCACTTGGAGCTGAACTGCTCGCCCGCCGCCAGCGGCACCGTCGTCCGGGTACGGAGCGTCTTGAAGGAGTCGGGGTTCTCCGAGCGCAGCGGGTCCTCGATGAAGAAGGGGCGCACCCCCTCGGCCTCCTGACAGAGCCAGACGGCGTCCGGCAGGTCCAGCCGGGTGTGGACGTCGAAGCAGATCTCGATCTCGTCCCCCACGGCCTCGCGCACCGCCTGCAACTGCTTGATCGCCGTCAGGACCGCCTGCCGCGGTTCCAGGACGTCGCCGTCCTGGGAGAGGCCGAAGCGGACGAACTTCCACCCCTCCGCCTTGGTCTGCAAACACGAATCGACCAGGGGCCCGACCTCGCGAGCGTGCCCGCGGTTGTGCGGGTAGCAGACAACCTTGTCACGAGCCAGCCCACCCAGCAGCTCGTAGACCGGCACGCCCAGCGCCTTGCCCTTGATGTCCCACAGCGCCATATCGATGGCAGCCATCGCGGACGTGAGGATGCGCTGCGCCGGGAAAAATCCACCGCGGAAGAGCTTCTGCCAGATGTACTCGATCCGGAAGGGGTTCTCGCCAATCAACAGCGGCTTGAAGTGCTCAATGCCGCCGATGACGGCGAGCTCGCGCCCGGTCAGCCCGGCCTCCCCCACGCCGTGATAGCCCTCGTCGGTGTCGACGACGACGAAGAGGAAGTTCCGGTAGCCGCCCCAAACAGGGTACGTCTCAATGTTCGTGATCTTCATCGTGCAGGTCCTTTCGAGGTTGGCTTACTATAGATCTGATTGTCACTGGTCAGTTAGCTGTTTCCCGTTTGGCTCGGCTAGCAGGCCGGCAAGCGTCGCTTGAAAGTCTCGTTGCCGTCCACGTGCTGTCGCCCCGGCAACCACATCGGGCGGCAGGGAAGTGGTCTGGATGGCGAGAGGACGACCCACGACGTGCTCGAACCAGTGCGAGTTGGCCACAAAGGGGTAGCGCGTTGCCAACCCATACAACTCCACGGCCTGTTCGACATCACCTCGGTCGGCCAAGAGCAACGCTGCAACGGGCAACACTAACATCCGGGGCAAGAAGACGTCATATTCGGCCGCGATCCCCAATGCCTCGCGAAGATAGCGCCGCGCCTCTGGGAGCTGCCCCTCTCCCCACGCCGCATAGCCCATGAGCGCGAGAACTTCGCCCTGCTGGTCCCTGACCACCACCGCTCGCGATAGAGCCGCGCTCTCCCGGAGGCAGGAGAGGGCCTCGCCATGGTGCCCTCGGGCCAAGGCCACCCACCCCAGAACGAGCTGCGCAAAGCCCATCTTCCCGGCGTCGCCTTCCCGCCGGGCGACTTCTAGGCCCGCCTGAGCTAGGCCAGCTGCCTCCTCATACTGGCCCAGATGCACCTTGGCAAAGGCGAGGGAAATGCCCCGATAAGCACGCATACCGGCGATGCCCAGCGCCTCCCAAATAGCCACGCTCTCTGCCATACGGGCGTGCCCCTCCGTGAACTCCCCCAGCCTTGTGAGGATCCAGCCCGACCCACCGAGCGTATCTGCCTGCTCAGCCTGGCTTTGGTCCACGGCAGGAATGGCGCGCCGGTCCCGGATCAGCCTCTCTGCCGCCTCCAATCGCCCCCGGTGATAGGCGATGGTGCTCAACTGCCTCAAAGAGCGTGAAATGGCCTGTTGCGCATCCAGTGCATCTCGTAGGGCCAAGGCTTCCTCGGCCAACTGCCACGCCCGCCGGTAGTCTCCCTCGTAGCGCACGATCCAGCCCAGCTCCTCCAACGCATCGGCCATGCCCCAACGATCGTCTAGCGCCTGATACAGGGCTAGGCTCTGTTCATACAGAGGTCGCGCCTGCGTGCGATCCACGTCATACATCACTTTGCCGAGATACCATAGGACGAACGCCTTCTGAGCCCGGATGTCGTCCAGCAGGCCCTGATCCGGTTCCCCGTCGATCAGGTCAGGTGTTTCAGCAAGCAACGCTTCCACCAAGGTGAGGCTCTGCCGCAAAAGGCCATCGGCTCGCTCATTCTGACCCAGAAGGTAGTAGAACACTCCCTGCCACGCCAATGCCTTGCCTAAGGCCTGCCGGACGGCATTGTTGGCTACGTCAGGCTGCGGCGCCTTTTCCGAGAGCCGGTCTACAGCGGACCGGCCTAGCCGCGCGCCCTCTCGGTAAAGCCCATACCGCACGTAGTAACTGCACAGCCCGTCCATCGCCTGCAGCATCCGCGCCGCCTGTCCCTGTTGCACAGCCCAATTCCATGCGGCCTGGGCGTTGGCGATCTCGGTCCTTCTCTCGGTCAGCGCCGCCTGTCTTCGGGAAGATCTCACATCCGCAGACCACCGCTGCAGCGCAGCACAGTAATAGGCGCTGTGCCGGTCGCGAACCTCAGACGCAAGCGGCGGTCTCGGGGTCGTGCCGCCTGGAGCCCCAGGTTCCACGCCCCCTTCGAGCTTCTCCTCTGCGTATTGGCGCAACAGCTCGTGGATCGCATAGCGCCCCGGGGCTATCTGCTGCACCAATGACTGATCCGCCAATGACATCAGCTGGTGCAACGACCCGCCACTGACCTCACGCGCCGTCTGAAGCGTGAAGCCGCGCTCAAAGACAGACAATGCTGCAAACACCCTCTGCTCGCGCTCCGTGAGCAGGTGCCAGGAATGATCGAAGACCACCCGCATGCTGCGTTGCCGGTCAGGCACGTCGCGCGAATCCGTCTTCAGCATGTCCAAGCCCTGGCCCAGGCCGTTGGCGGTGCCCTCCTCCCCGGACAAGCGAGCAGCGATTTCAGCCGGGGTCAACACCCGCATCCAGCCGGCCGCGAGCAGGATGGCGAGAGGCAAGCCATCAACGAGGCGGCAGATGGTGGCGATGTGAGCGATGTCATCACCGGTGAGGGCCAGATCTGGGCATATCCGGCGTGCGCTCTCGACGAACAACACGACGGCGGCCGTCGTCCGGCAGTCGCTCAGATCCGCGGGCATCGCCTCAGGGCACGCCAGTCCGGCAATGGGCAAAAGCTGTTCACTCTGCAAGTGCAGCCTAACCCGCGAGGTCACCAGGATCTTGACCCCCGGCGCCGCTTCCAGAATATCACGCACCAGTGTCGCCCCCTCGAGCAGGTGGTCGAAGTTGTCCAGGAGGAGCAGCAGATGCTTGCTGCGAAGATGATTCAGTAACTGCCGGCGGGGCTCGTGCTCCCTGTAGAATTGGAATCCCAGACTGTGAGCGATCGCCGGCACCATGGCTTCAATGGAGCGCACTGGCGTCAAGGATACAAAGCAGACGCCATCTGCAAGGTCCATAGCGCCGATGCTGTCGAGGTAGACTCTTGCGGCTTCCAGTGCCAGATGGCTCTTGCCGACGCCGCCGGGGCCAATCAGCGTCAGAAGGCGGCAAGTCGGGTCTTGCAGATAGACCAGGATCCTCGCCAACTCCTCGTCGCGCCCAAGCAGGGGCAGCAAGGGGATGGGTAAGTTGCCGGCAGGCGCCAAAGGATCGCTGTGCCGTTCGCCCGCATCACGGATGCGCTCGTAGAGGTCTGTCGTCTCCTCTGCCGGCGCCACCCCCAATTCGTTCGCCAAGACACGGCAACAGATCCTGTACTGATGCAGCGCGCTCCCGCGCCGACCGCTCAGGGCCAGGAGGGACATCAACTGACGGTGTGCCTCCTCCTGCTCGGGCGCCATGGCCAACAGACGTCTGGTATACGCGATGCTCTGCCCGTAGGCGGCCAGCCTGGCGCAATGGGCCGCCAGTACGTGTAGCGCTCGCAGGACCGATAACCGGAGTCGCTCCTGTGTCAGCAGAACCCACTCCTCGAAGGCGGGGGCTTGGTGGACGTAGAAACCCTCCAGGAAGTCACCTTCATACAGCTCGACCCCTCCTGCCAGCCGGGTAGCACTCTCATCTGTCAGGGCGCCGTCACGCGCCAGCATCGCCCGTGCCTCGTTGACCCGCTGCTCGAAGATCTCGACGTCAAGCCAGTAGGGGAGTGACGGATTGAAGGCGACGTGCAGGCGCGTGATAGCCAGATACGGAGCCACTCGCCGGCGCAGGTCATTGAGGCTCTTGCGGAGACCTGCCAGGGCGTTGGCCCCGGTCGCTTCTCCCCACAATAGACCGGCCAGTGCCTCGCGGGTGTGGGGTTTCGCGGTGACCATAAGGTAGACGAGTAGCCCTAAGGACTTCCGGTACGCCAATGCCGTCATAGGAACGCCATCCAGGCGCACCTGTGGTGGCCCCAGCAGCTTCAGTTGCAGCCCGCCATCCATTGGCTAACTCAATTGTGACCTGTGGCGCGTGCCTAGAACGATTCTCGAACGATGGGTTTGTATACTCAGTATATACCGACGAGCAGCGTGAGGAAAGCGTGTGTCCCGTGCTTGAGATACGCGAGAAACCGCCGCAGTATCGAAGCTATCTGCTGCGTTGCTGGGAGGTGCGCAGCGACCTCGTCGACCACCCCTCGACGTGGCGCTTCAGCCTGCAGGATTCCCAAACGGGGCAGAAGCACGCCTTCCCGGATCTGACGGCGCTCCTGGTCTACCTGGCGCAAGAACTAAGCGGCACGGCAACCAGATCGACAGCTGCGAGGACAGCGTCTGAGTAGCCTAGACAGGAGGGCACGTGGCGCCGACGAGCTAATGCGTCGCCAGGTTATGCATGAGTCACGCCCACATCGGCAAAGACGATGCAGGTAGTCGAGACAGACTCAAGGAGAGTACAGATGAAACGCACACTGATGCTTTTGATGCTGTTGGCTCTCTTCATTGACCCGGGGTCGGCGTACACCCAAACCGCCCCGACGCAACAGATGCCCGAGGAGGCCGTGGGTGGCATGCCCGGCCGGCCCATCCCGGACAAGCCGATTCCCTATCACGAACCGGGCCAACCGGCCCGTGTCGGACTTGCCAGCCGCCACGTGACCCGGCTCAACGCAGCCGGCGAGGAGGAAGTGGTCGAACTGCAGGGAATCGATGCGCTGCTGGCAGACGGCACCATGACAGACCCGCTGCAGGGAAACTACCGGCTGGTCAGCCTGGAGAAGGTTATGTTCGGCGCCTACGAGTGGATTCCTGGGGAGCCCAATAGCTTCGCCGTGCAGAGCTTCGATTTCGTGACACCCACCGTCGATCTCATCGACGGCAGCGTGGTCAACTACGGAGATATGCGCTTCAGCGATATCGCGGTCGGCGATCTCAATGGCGATGATGTGGACGAGCAAATCGTAGCCTGGATCGACCCCGGCAGTCGCCACATTGTGATGGACGTAGGCGAATTACCCGGCTCTTTTGGGTGGACCACGTCCGCACCGGCTGCCATCGCGCATCCCGATGGCAGCCTCGACGTCGTGGTGAGGGGCTACGATCAGGCGCTTTGGCGTCGACAATACGATGGCGCCCAGTGGGGACCTTGGAACAACGATGCGGGCGGGTTCCTGCTCTCAGCGCCAGCGGTCGCGTCCAGGCACGGCGGTGAACTTGACGTTTTTGCCGTAAGTGGTCTCGACAACCAAGTCTACCACACCCAATGGATCAGCCCGACCTGGAGCACTTGGGCGTTGGTCGACGGCGGCGGTATCTTCACCGACACGGTAGCCGACGTGGGCCTGACGGGCGTGCCCGCGCCGGCGGTTGCAGCGCGCGGCGGTGATCAGCTCGACCTATTTCGGCTCGGCCCGGACAACACGCTGTGGTGGCGCCATTCCATCGATGGCGCCATCTGGGGCGATTGGCAGCCTCTTGGCGGCATGCTGGCCTCGGACCCGGGCGCCGTTTCGCTAGGTGACGGCCGCATGCAGGTGTACGCCCTGGGCGTGGATGGCGCCGTGTGGATCCAGACCTACGACAGCGGCTGGGGCGCCTGGACGCGCCTGGAAGCCCCAATTGGGGTGGCGCGCGACGCGGTGCCGGTGCTGACCTCACCGGATACGGGCGAGGTGACAATCTACCTGGCAGGAACTGAAAACCGCATCTGGTCTGCCGGGTATGACGAGGATGGCTGGGGTGATTGGGCATCCGTCGTCGTGGACTGGATCCCCACCGACCCGGAGGCGGAGGAGCTTCATCTGGGGGCTGGCATTGCGGCAGCATCTCGCTCAGCCGAGACCCACTTGCTGGCCCAGATGAGCGACGGCAGCCTGCTGCACCGCCAGAGTGCCTCCGACTGGGTGCAACTGGAAGGGCTGGATGTAACGCAAAGATCTGACACGGGGGCGGTCACCAAGGCGTTGGCTAGTGTGGACGTTATTGAGAACAAGCTCTTTGGTATCACCACCGGTCACTTCACCGGGGATGGGCGGCAGCAGATCGTGCTAGCCTATGACGGCGACGACGACAACGTCAGGTTAGAGATCCACGATATCCGCGATGGCTTTGTGCTGACCAAGACCGCCGAGATGACGGTCTCCCTCTCTGGTGACTGTCCTCGCGTGGCCGCCGGGGACGTCGACGGCGAC
>JAFGNI010000733.1 GCA_016927095.1 Anaerolineae bacterium
AACCAGCCCCAGCCCAAGATCGAAAATTCGATGAACCAACACCCAGCAACTACGGTCTAGTGTCTCAAAAAGCTTGACAGGTTCCGGGACGGGGCCTGGCTGGCCACCGCCAGCGACGACCGGACGGTGCGGGTGTGGGATACGGCCACCGGCACCTGCATCGCACTGACGCGTGTCGAGCTGCCGGTATCCTGCTGTACCTGGGACCCCACGGGTTGTCGGATCACGATCGCAGGCCAAGCTGGCCTCTACCACTTCGCCTTCAGTCCGGCGGTCTCCTGAGTTGCCCGTTATCTATGGCCGAGTCGACCAGGAGTCTGGTCGCAAGCTTCGATTCCGTGATGGAGCACGTATGCATCAGCGGCGCTCGCGACGCCGTACCCATAGCCCGATCGGCTCGCGATCCGATTTCACTCTTCTGCCGCGAAGCGGCGCATTGCCGCTGGTCACGGCGTGTCATGCCCCTGCGGGGCCTGACGCTTCGCTCCGCTCGCGTGGCCCCTGTCGGTGCTCGTCTTTGAGTGGGACGCGACGGGTCGCGTGCTGGGTTTACCGCTCATGCCGCGTGAAGGAACTCCGTGCTCCGCAGGGTTTGGCTACTCTCTGTGTGGGCAGAGTGTGTCATCGTCGATGGTGTCATGAGTGGCTATTCGGGCCTGCTGGTGTTGATGATCGAGGTTCTGGCGGTGCTGAGGCGTTGACGAGCGGAGGTGCGCACGTCGTCGGAGGGGCCTTCAAGGTGGGCGCGGATGCGTGCCGGTGTTTGCGGATCGTTGCTGGTGTCCCTGGTACGCGATGGTGCGACCGGCGGGTTCGCGGTCGTCGAGGGCTTTGTCCAGGTGGTCGGCGGCCGGGTCGTGAGTTGATCAGGCTGCGCCATACGTCACGGGGTCGAGGTCGGTGGGCAGGTACCGTACCGCCAGTGATACCGCCTCCTGCGCCGTGGTGGTCTCGCCGAGGCTTTGCCCCATGTAGCCCATGGTCACGATGTAGTCGTTGCCATGCCCTGCGTGCAAGCAGGCCAGGACATTGCGGGAGAGGCTGGGGCGGGTCCTGGTGGAAAACCGCAGGGACCAGTGGCTGGTGAACGGGTAGAGCTGGCGCAGCTTCGGCTGGGCGTATGCGGCCTCGATCAGCGCGTGATGCTCGGGCCAGTTCACCTCCGCGGCTTCCTTGCGCAGGTGCTGCCACTCCGACTCGACCAGTTGACCAGGATCACGGTTGGGCACCTCAAACCGTCCGGTCAACTTGACGAACGGTGCGATCTGGGGAAACTCGGCCAGAGTCGTTCCGTCATGCCACGCCTGCATGGCCCTGGCGACTTGAGCGAGATCGAGTGTGTTCCCTTCGATCAAGGCCAGACCTTGATCACGCTCGCATCCCCTGACGGACCATCGCCGCTCAACGCGACTCGCGGACACACCCAGGCCCTGGCGGTGTGGGACGGTGGTTGAGATCAGTGCGTGGTTCAGTGAAGTGGACTCCACGGCCTGCGTGGGAACGGAGAGTCCCTGCTTGGCAGCAGCGGCCTGCAACGCTGCTCCGAGGCTGCCCTTGGCGGCAACTTCCGGATAGAGAAGCGCGGGATCGGGGTACGTCGGCACGGTTGACGATTCTGCCCTCACGTTCTCTGACTTCGACACGGCCATGGGGCTACGGTCAGCACGTGGTCGTGGCCGGTGGTGTCGGTCGCCCAACCGATCACGGAACGTGGCGACAAACTCAGTCTGCCCGCAGCCACCAAACTCGCGATCGTGCCGATGTGAGCATGTTGAGCCGAATGGCGATCTTGGACGCAGAACCGCGCCTTCTGCCCCAACGGCTTGCCCTCGAACTACCTATGATCAACTTAACCGGCGCAGCATTCCACATGGACGTGGATACGCGAACCGTCATCAATGTCAACCTGCTGCAGATAACTATCCGGATTCAGCTGCACAAATCCGCCGTCATCTAGAGCTAGGTATGCGACAACTCTGATTGGCCTGAGATCGTCGCCGTGCTTCGCAGAGTCTGGCATGGCTGCGAGCATGGCCGAGACAACCTCCCTGACCCTAATCGTGTTAGGCATGGACTTCACAGCGTAGACCGAGCCATCCATCGCGACCAAGTGGAGTCCGCTCAGCAGTCTCGGTTGAAAGTCGTACCGGCAAAGCGAAAAGTCGTGGTGGATGCCACGGAAGGCCAAATAGTCAGCAAGGTCGTTCCTCGTCAGCTCCTCTCGTGAGAGAAGGGCGGCAAAGCTGCCATATTGACCCCACAGGAGCTGCACCTCTGGATCGAGATCTTGAATGGCTGCGATCAATTCGGGATACTGGTCTGTCCCATGAGCTTCAACCGTAGTCCACGCCCTGGCCTGCGTAGGTTCGCCACACTCTGGGGGTAAGGTATGAGCATCTTCCATTGCCCTAGACGTCACAGTGTGGGAGGCGGGCGCGACAGACTCCAATGCGGTGAGGAGATGGTGCTTTACGCATGGTGCCGTGCGGTTGCCGGGAGCAGTGGGGTCGAGGATGGAGAAGTGATCCCCAGCTAGGACGCCCGCGAAGGGAAAAGCGCCTTTGGCGGACACCGCGGTGACGACGTTATCGGCATTGCCGGCGTACACGTAGAATGGGATGCGGCACTGGTGGTCGTCGGTGCCAGTGGCGTTTACGATGCGCTGAATGACGGTACGTTGCGTATCGGTGACTTGTTTGTCCAGAACTCGGAGACTTGCTGCCTGGGGGTGGCGGCCGAAACCCAGTGCGCGGCGTAGAGAGCACAAATACTCTGAGCCGCCATTGGGGCATGCGAGCATGACGATTACCCGAATTCTGGCCAATTCTCGGCCACGGCCTTCGGACAGCATCCAAGACAGAAAGCGCTGCAGGATTAGGCCGCCCTGACTGTGCGTGACAATGGCTATGTTGCAGTTCGCTGCGAGTGAAATGGCGTACTCGGTAGCGAAGGTATGGGCGATATCATCATAGTCGGGGATGCGGGTGGTCGATGTGCGGAGGCGCGGTCTCCTCGGAGAGGGGTAGGCGAAGGGGTAGATGGTCAGCCCGTGCAGGTCCTTGTCGGTCGACCATACTGAGACTAGGCGCTTCCAGGTGGCCGGCGAGGACCAGAAGCCATGGATAGTCACGAGCGTCGCATCGATCATGGTGAGACCTCCGATTCGAGGATACCTGTCTTCGGCCCAACCAGACCCGATGTGGGTAAGGACCGCCATCCGATGCATCAACATGCCTTCCGAGGACGTTGTGCTCGAGTCTGACTGAACTGAATGTGGCTCCGTGGATGGCCGGACCCGAGCGAGGTGGGCCTCCATGTAGCCAACCAGTTCGCATTGACAGTCACGACGGCAGAGGTAGGAATCGCGTCCTTGTGGGCCGCGGGGCGCCGCCGCCTCCATACGCTTCTACCGCAACAGAACCGTTACATAGCGTGACTGTCAAGGTTGTATGCCGGTCGGCCTCATCGAGTTGGGTGCCGCCGATAACTGTAGATCGCGTAGCCCGAATGGATTAATGCGATCGGACATGACGCTCGTTCGAGCTTCGAGCCATGAGGGATGATATTCACGGGTGGCTGGCCGCACAGGGACTCGATCTCGTAGGGCGCCGAGTTATCGCCGGCAGTAGCGTCCAGCCTGCTGATCTACTGCATTGGTGTGGCAACCGCATGCTCGGCAGCAAGAGCCGCTCCGTTCGCGATTCGAGGGTCCAGGTGACACGTAATCTCCTGGCGAGCGATGCGCCAACGGTGCCAGCCGTGCTGCGGTGGGCTAACGTCTCGCGGCGTCACTGTGGGAGGTTGACCGTCGGTGTGCCCCAAGGCAGGCAGGCTTCTGCGTGGATCGATGAAGTGAGAGGTGCCTGAGATGACGTGCCCTTCTCTGGTTGATCTCGGAGTCATCGCCGGGAACTACGGACAGATGACAGGAGTGCTGGCTGGCTTCGCCTTTACCGCGTTGGTTCTCCTGCTGGCGACGACGCCGTCCGAGCAGCACCTGCCAGCGGTCCGCCGAGGCGAAGGCGTCCCGTTGTCGCTGTTTGTTGCGTTTATCGCACTTGTGATCGCGACGCTCCTGTACTCAGTTCTTGCAGGCGAGCCCGAGGAAGCGAGACCGCGTGCTGCAACGGTCGAACTGATCGATGGTGTTGTCTTTGGATTGGCGGTACTCATGCTTCTACAGGGCGTGAGCATGCTTATGTATGGCGCCCGTATTGAGAAACCTGCGATGATAGTCTCGTGCACACTCACCGTGGTGATTATTCCCGCTTTGGCGATGTACTTCATTTCTCAAGGGGTCTCCGATATGGTTGCTGCCCGCGGTGCGCTGGAGGGTCGGGGCCACGGCCGTTCTGAGATCGTTGATCATGGTGTGGGTTTGGTGTCTGCCGGTGGCCTGTGGG
>JAFGNI010000734.1 GCA_016927095.1 Anaerolineae bacterium
AACGCTGCGGGCCTCCAACGAGGCGCTGGTGCTGGAGAACTTTCGGCTGCGGGAGTATCAGGCCGAGAACGCCGAGTTGCGCCGCCAGCTCGATTTCCGCCGGGAAAACCCAACCTTGGGCCTTATCGGCGCCGATGTTGTGGACCGGGGATGTCTCACCTTCCCGTGCGGCAACGTCGTGGGAGAGGACACAAACCCGTACCTGCGCTATCTGATCATCAACGTAGGCGCGCGCGACGGTGTGGCCATCGGGATGCCTGTCGTGACTGGTGGGACTGCGATGGTGGGACGGATCGTCCGTACCTCACCCAACCTCTCCTACGTGCAGTTGATTAACGATCCCGCCAGCCGGGTCGCAGCGATGTTGCAGCAGTCGCGGGTCACAGGCATCGTCGAGGGTTCCGAGGAGGGCCTGATGGTGATGACCGATATACTCCCGGACGAGGTCGTTGTCGAGGGCGATACGGTCGTGACGTCGTCGCTTGGAGGATTGCTGCCACGGGGCCTGATTCTGGGTCAGGTTGAGAGTGTGTTCTACCAGGAATCGGAGTTGTTCCAGAAGGCGGCGATGCGCTCCGCCGTGGACTTCAGGCGGCTGGAGACGGTACTGGTCATCACCGAGTTTGCCCAGCCCGATCTGACTGAGATCGAGGTGCCATGAGCCTTTACTTCGGCATCCCGATCCTGCTGATTGCGGCAGTCGTGCAGAGTGTCGTTGTCGAGCGAGTCAGTTTCCTCGGGGGACGGCCCGATCTGGTGCTGCTGCTGGTGGTGACGTGGTCGATCATCCGTGGCGCCGATGAGGGAGCACTCTGGGGGTTTGTGGGTGGCGTGTTCTGTGATCTGCTCTCAGGCAGCGGACTGGGACTGTGGACGTTGTCGCTGACGGCGGTAGGATTGTTGGTCGGGCAACCCTGGGTCCACGCATTAGGTCCCACGGTGATCCGGCTGGCTCTGATGTCGGCCATTGGCACGCTATTGGGCCATCTGCTGCTGGTTCTGGCGATGGGGCTCTTTGGGCACGCCGTTGCTGTTGGACGGGCCTTCCAGACGGTGGCGGGTCCTGCCGCGTTTCTCAACTTCGTCTTGTCTCCCTTCGCGTTCACGTTTCTCGTATGGTTTCACAGGCGTTCGCGACGCAATCCTGGGGGATTTGCGGTATGAGCCGGTCGGAAACGGGTCGCTCAGATCTGGGCCGCTGGATGGGCTCAGGGCCTCGGGCCAGCGGGCACTCCTGGCGCGAGTCCGGGCCGGATGAGGCGGCGTCATCGCGGCCGTCGTGGATCTTCCAGTCACCGCGCGTGGCGGTGGTGGGCTGGGTGATCTTGCTGATTCTGGGGCTCTATCTGATTCGACTGTGGCAGCTGCAGTTTCTCGAGGGGGGATCGTGGCGTGCGCGCGCCGTGCAGCAACAGAGCCGCTTGGTTATCGTGAGCCCACCACGCGGCGTGATCTACGACCGCAATGGTGAGATTCTCGTCCGCAACATCCCTGCCTACAACGTGACGATCACGCCCGGCAATCTTCCCGACGATCCTGAGCACGAACGCGATGTGCTGATGCGCTTGTCGCAACTACTCGATATCCCCTATAGCACCGGCGAGGGCCTGGACCTTCCTGAGTATCGCTCGGAGATCAGTGCCGTTGGCCGATCCGGCTTCCCGCCCTACGGCGAGTTGCCTGAACCGGGCTTGCTAGAGATGGTAGATAAGGTGCGTTGGCTTGATGCCTATGCTCCGATCGTTGTTGAGCAGAATATCGAACGTGACCTCGCACTGCTGATCGCCCAGGAAGGCAGCGTGACCATGCCGGGCGTTGGTATCGAGGTTGTGTCACGTCGAAGGTATGCCTACGGGGAGTTGACCTCGCAGATCCTGGGCTTCCTCGGACCGATTCCGCCAGACCGTGTCGATGAGTTCGAGCAGAAGGGGTATGACCCGGCGTACGACCGGATCGGGTATGCCGGTATTGAGGCGCAGCTTGAGGAATCCCTGCGCGGTATTCCGGGACGGCGGGCCGTTGTGAAAGACGTACTGGGACAAGAGTTGAGCGTCCTTAGCGAGACCGAACCTTTGCCGGGAGACAATGTCTTCCTGACGCTGGACATCCGGCTGCAAGAGGTCACACACGCGGCATTGGCTGCCGGCCTGGAAGAGGCCGGTTCCCGGCGAGGTGCCGCCATCGTTCTGGACCCACGGGACGGTGAGATCTTGGCGATGGTGAGTCTGCCGACCTATGACGCGAACATGTTCAGCCGAAGGCTGGATGTCGATGCGTACGAGTCTCTACTGGAGGATCCGCACCATCCTTTCCTAAACCACGCCATCGCGGATCAGGTGCCGCCTGGCTCGGTTTTCAAGATCGTGCCAGCCTCAGCAGCCCTGCAGGAGGGTGTGATCAATCGGTTTACCACGCTCAACTGCCCGGGCCGGGTACTGCTGCCGAACAAGTTCGCCCCGACCGATGCCAGCCTGGCTCAGCCCTTTTTCTGCTGGATTCAGCTTCAGCACGGGCGTGGGCACGGGCCGCTCAATGTGGTGGAGGCGTTGGCGCAGTCCTGCGACATCTTCTTCTACCAGGTGGGTGGGGGGTTCGAGGAGACCGAGTTTACGGGCCTTGGTGTGGATCGGCTCGCCGCCTATGCTACACAATTCGGCCTGGGGAACGTAAGTGGGCTGGATATACCGGGTGAGGCGGGTGGCCTGGTCCCGACCCCGCAGTGGAAGCGCCAGACGTACCAGGAGACCTGGACCACGGGGAACACCTACAACTTCTCCATCGGACAGGGAGATCTGCTGGTCACGCCGCTGCAGATGGCAAATGCGCTGGCGGTGGTCGCCAATGGCGGGGTGCTCTACAAGCCGCAGTTCATCCATCACGTAGCAGATGCCACTGGTCAGGTCATTCAGGGGTTTACCCCGGCCATCAGCAGCACGTTGGCCATCGATCAGGCAGTGTGGCAGATTGTCAGGGAAGGGCTCGACCTGGCGGTCTCTGAGAGCGGAACCGGAAATCGGGCCCTGTTGGATGAGATTGGCATCAACCTTGCGGGAAAGACAGGCACAGCCGAATACTGCGACGATATCGCCCTGAAGGCCGGTCGATGTGATGTCGGCGATGATGAGACGTTGCCGACGCACGCCTGGTTCATGGCGTATGGGCCCGCCGAGGCGCCAGAGGTGGTTGTGCTGGCGTGGGTCTATGACGGCGGCGAGGGTTCAGT
>JAFGNI010000013.1 GCA_016927095.1 Anaerolineae bacterium
CCGAACGGGCGGCATTGGGTGCCCATCCGGTGCAGTCGGAGCCTATGAAGTAGTATTTGCCGTGGCGCCTGCAGATTGCCGGGGCCTCCATATAGCGTTTGGGGAAGGCCCGGACGTACTCGCCCGCGGGGGCCAGATAGTCCTCGGTCAAGCGGGAGATCTGCAGGGTGCTGTTTTCCTCCGAGGCGTAAAGATGGTAGGCTTGTCCGTCGTCGTCGACGAAGAGCGTCATGTCGCGGGCCATCTGCCCCCCGGCGAAGTCGCGACCCAGGATGTTGACCTGGTCGATGTCCTCGGTGTACTCGCCGCGGAACTCGCGCCGGATGCTTTCGGGGTCGAGAGCCTCCTTCTGTTCCTCGGTCGCGTTGAGGGGCCAGACGCCGGCGTTGGGCCGGAACGACTGCAGGAAGGTATAGGGCCCCATCACGCTGTCGCTGACCGCGACGCCGCTCCGCGCAGCCTTATAGCCCTGTCCCTTGAGTTCCAGGTGGAACCACATCACGAATTTGCCGGTCTCCGCGTTGTGGATCACCTTGGGGCGCTCTAGGACGCAGCCGCGGGTGATGTCGCTGGTAGGGTCATCGGAGACCGCCAGCGCGATACCCATATCCTCCCAGTTGTAGAGATCGTCGGAGGCGTAGCAGTGCACGCCGACCAGGGCCTTGTTCCCGCGCCGCCCTTCCACCTTGTGCTCCCCGAACCAGTAATAGACCCCGCCGTGGTGCAGCATGCCGCCCCCGTGGGCGTTGATGTGGGTGCCGCGTGTGTCGGGCCAGATGGCTCCCGGCGTGAACTTGCTCAGCATCGGAGCTCCTTTCTGCTCGGTCCGGCTATTGGCCGGTCACGGAATCGACGTGCCGGAAGATGCGCTCCAGCCGGCGGCGATCCACCTCGGGCAGCGGCGGGCGATAGAACGAGGCGGTGTTTTCCCTGAGATGCGCCGGGTCCCCGGTGCCTGAGAGGATGACGTGGGTGCCGGGCTCATTGCGACAGAAGCGATAGGCAGCATCCGGTAGGCTGACGGCGCCGCCCTCGTGGATCAGGAAGCCCAGCGGGTTCTCGCGGTCGATGTCCGCCGGATCGAGCTGACCCCGGCTGATGAGTTCCTCAATGACCTCATCCAGCTTCTCCGGGCGGCTGAGCGCGCGACGCACCGCAAACATGATCAGCACGCCGATATTTTTTGCGATGGTCTGTGGAAAGACGACCTCGCGGGCCGACTGGTTCAGCAGGTTGAAGCCCACCATCATCACGTCCCACACGTCGTCCTGCAGCGCGCGCCGGAGCATCCGGTGTTGCGTGTCGGTGTTCCAGGCTTCTGTGATGCCCAGGTGGCGCACTTTGCCCGCGTCTTTCAGCTTGAGCAGCTCCGGCACGACCTCTGCCGCGAGATAATCGTAGTCCTCCAGACCCACGCCATGCAGATGATAGACGTCGACGTAGTCTGTGCCCAACCTTTGCAGACTGGTCTCCAGGCTTGCGCGGACGTCAGCCGGCGTCGTCTCTGATCCGCAGCTCTTCTTCGTCGAGATCACCAGCCGGCTGCGGTCCGTGCCGACAATCGCTTTGCCGACAATCGACTCCGTCCGATAGGCCTCCGCGGTGTCAATGAAATTGATGCCCGCGTCCAGTGCTTTCTGTATGACCATGACCGATTCAGCCTCTGTGTTGCCCGTGCTCTGACCGGCTCGACTCGGCCCACCGCTTCCGAACCCCATCACGGTCACTTCCAGCCCTGTGCGTCCCAGTATTCTCGTTTCCACGCTATGCCCCCATCATCGTCAGTCACTGGACTACAATCATCACGGCGGCGCTGGTCGCCGCCGTGATTTCAGCCACCCCTCACTGCCATATGCCAAGACTTACTCGTAGATTTTGCCCGCAGAGACTTTCCCCTGGGCACCGCCGCCGGAGAAGTCGATTGCTGCGAACTCGGCCCGAGCCGCCTGGCCCAGCAACCCGGCGTCGCTGGAGAGCGCCAGGAACTGGAAGCCTTCAGCGATCCGCTGGGAGACTTCGGTGCCGCTGAAGCAGTGCTTGCCCGCGGCCTTACCGGCAGCTTTCGATGCCCGGAGCACCTCTTGGATCGCGGCCTCGTGTTCGGTCCCGGGGCCTTGCTCCTTGACTTCCATCGACAGCGCCAGGTCCGCCGGCCCGATGAAACAGCCGACCACGCCGTCGACCGATAGGATGGCCTCGGCCTGCTCGACCGCCTGCACCGTTTCGATCATCACGATGATCGCCAGGTTGTCCTCGGTCCATTCGCGGTAGTTGGCGCCGTCGATGTAGGCCGCGACGCGGCTGCCGCCGAAGCTGCGGATGCCCTGTGTCGCGTATTTCATGTTTGCGACGGCGTGCGCAGCTTCTTCAGGGCTGTTGATCATCGGCACGACCAGGCCCAGGGCGCCCGCGTCGAGCGTGCGCTGGATCCACACCGTGTTGTTCCAGGGCACCCGCGCCATCGGCACCGCGCCGCCCAGTTGTATGGCCCGGAAGCAGTTCACCATCGTGTCGAAGCCCACGGGGCTGTGTTCCACGTCGACCACGAGCCAGTCCCAGCCGATGTGCGCCATATTCTCCGCCGCGACGGGCGAGCAGAGCGAGAGCCAAGACCCCACGGCGGGCCGGCCACTGCGCAGTTTGTCGGTGACGGGGTTCGTTGCGAACTTCTTGATACCGATACTCATACCATCCCTCCTCTTGTCTATGTCGGGGTCGTCACTATGTAGTGTAGTCCATATGTGGATCGTGCGCCAACATACCGAGGAAGGGGGCTCCCGTTAACGCACCAGCCCGACACAGTGCTGTGTCGGGCTGGTAAACGCTTCTTAGTTCGGTGCCGGTCGGATCATACAGGGGCAAGCGTTCCGGCGAAGATCAGCCAGGCCAGTACCGTCTTGGCAGTGAGGCTCAGGATGATGTACACGCGCTCACCGAAGAGATAGTCCTTCCAACGCCCCACCTTCTTGTACTGCAGTACCATATTTACCGCGAAGGCGTTGAAGAAGACGAAGAGCGTGGGGATGATCGCATAGACAAAGGCCGGCGGCTTGGCATCTCCGGATGAGAGCGCGCTGAAGAAGTAGAGCACGATCACCACCCAGGGGACAATGCCCGCAATCGATCCGTAGATGAACGCCGTCCAGTCGGTGCGCTTGGTCGTCTGGTTGTGGAGCTCCATCATCACCCCAAAGAGGTTCATCATCGCGTTGATGCCGAACATCAGGATGATGCTGCCCAGATCCCAGATGCCCACCAACATCCCGATCAGCACGATCATCAGTGAGGAGCTGAGCGCGTACTCGTAGAACCGCACGGGGTTCATCCCACGCCTGAGGTTGGCCACATAGGTCTTGTAACCCACGGTCGAGAGGAAGAAGTGCGCCACAGCCGAGATGAGCAGGAAGAGCGCGACCGCCGGCCCGAAGAGCACCTCATAGAGGAGCTTAGGATCCGGAACGAGTGAGAAGGTCTCGATGTCGAACTTCAGGAAGTTCGTGAAGATAGGATAGGTCGTGTCGTTGCTGAGCACGATCATCAAGATGCCCTGGATGAGGTGCAGTGCACCCATCACCAGGTTGAATCGCCGCAGGCCGGTGTACTTGCTGTCAGAATTGGTATTCTTCATGTCATCTATCCTTCGCGTTTTAGGTTACTGATAATCTGATTATAGTGCATTGAAGATATTTTGTCAAGTTCTTGACTATATATTGGTTATGTTTAGAAGCATCTTATTGACATGCCCATCGGTTCCCCCAATAGTAGATACTAGAGGTATGTGTAATTCGACACGTTATGTTTCCAGATGGTGTGTCTATCACCACTCATAACGAGCCTCAGGGGACCTACCGGCAACACCGCGACAACCAACACGAACGCATCCTCGAAGTGAATGTGGTCATCTGAGGAAGGGTGCAC
>JAFGNI010000735.1 GCA_016927095.1 Anaerolineae bacterium
ACGGTCGACACCGGCACGCCGTAGGCAACGCGAAGCAGATAGGGGCCCGGATCGAGGTCATTGAGACGGATCGTCAGGGGCGTCTCGTAGTTCGTACAGAGCTGACGCAGCCTGGCGACAGGTAGGACCGAGCCATCGCGGTGGGCCGCGTCCTCCAGGTGCAGGCTCCCGATTCCCCCCATGTCAAACCCGACGAAGGGCGTCGCCAGATAACCTGGGTCGCGATCCCAGGGCTCGGCATCCACGACATAACGCAGGCTTCCGGGTCCCCCAAGATCGAGGTAGCGCCCGCCAGGGCCCGGGTCCGCCCGGCGCAGGAGCATGTCAATAGCGGCGAGCTGTGCCGCCTCATCGGGCAAGTCCCGGATCTCGCGCAGCTGCTGCCCGAGCCAGGGGCCATCGTTCAGGGGCAGATCAATGGCATCCATAAAGGCGCCACGGTTCCACGACTGGGCACCGTGCCGGGCCACTGAGGACTGCAGCGAGATCGATGCGAAGAGCGCATCGGCGAGCTGGTCGCACCACGCCCGCAGCCGGACCCGCATCTCCTGTGCCACGAGCGCGGTGTTAGCACGGTCGAGCACGGCCTCGGCCCGCGACAGCGCGTGGCGCACGCCAATCTGCGCTGCCAGGCGCAACGCATCGTAGCTCTGCTCCAGCAACTCCGACTCATATATCAGGCGGCGCCGTATGTAGGCGTCACAGTATGCGCGCAGCAGCCCCATCTGGAACCGGTAGTTGTCCAGCACGCCGGCAGCCGCGTGGGTCGCCTCGAACTGCCAATGTTGCAGCGTCGCCTCGACACCGGCGTTGAGCACCAGCGGGCCACGCCAGTTCTCCTCCAGCGCCAGATACCCCTGAGAGAGCCGTGAGACGCCGTCGGGCCCGATGAACAGCCGCACGTAGTCGCGCAGTGTATCGGCTACGGGCGTTCCGGGGTCCCAGTCCTGATCGGCCCAGACGATCTTGTTGACGTCATCGTTGATCCCCTCGGAATAGGTGATGCTCCCAGCGGCATAGGCCCTGAGCCGGTTGTGCAGCTCCTTCATCGCCGCCGGGCGCGGGTTGATCCCCTCGCGACCGTGGGTCAGCGCCAGCGCGAGATCCCACTCCGGCACAGGGTACTGGCTCTGCAGGCTGTGGGTGATGTCGGGGTAGCGGCGGATCGGGTAGCGCGCCGGCACCCGGGCGCGCAGCTCCGGCAGCGAGGCCGGCACCCACGGGGCAAAGACGATGCCACCCAGCCAATCAGGCTGCTGATCCACCTGCGCGTAAAACGCCTCCAGCCAGGACTCGTCCGGCCTGAACGCCTGTGGCGAGAGCCAGATCCTGGCGTCCGGATGGTAGACGTGCAGGACCTCAGCCACGCGAGCAGACCAGGCAAAGAGCTGGTCGGGCTCGAGGTTGCCCGGGTCGCCCCCGGGAATGAACACATGGTTGAGGCGCTTCAGGCGCGAGAAGACGTCGCCGCGCTCAGCGAGCTCCGCCTCAGCGCAGGCGGGGTCAGAGATATCCTCCCCCACGTTCGGGTACCAGAGCCAGACGTCCAGCCCATACCGATCAATGATCTCGCCGAGCGCCGTCATCATCTCAAGCGGCGGAACCGGCATCAGGCTGTTGGTGAGCGCGTCGTCGGTCCTGGGTGGCAGGATCTCGATGCTGTTTGCCCCAAAGAAGGCCAGTTCACGGATGTACTGCTCGAACTGCGCCGGCGTCCACGCGTCAAAGGTGTTGTTCTTGGGCCGGTAGCCGAGCTGATGACCGCGGATCGCCGCGAAAGGCGTTGTAGAGAGACGCAACTCCTTGGGAGCGCCGATGGCACCGGGCCGCATCACCATCTGTCGCAGCAAACGACCCACGCCATAGAGGATACCACGGGCATCGTGGCCCACGATGAGGGCAGTGGGCACAGGAGCGACGGTGGTGAGTAGGCGAAAGCCCTCGGGGCCAGGGGGCTCCAGACCGGCAAGCGCGATCGCCAGATCCCCGGGCAGGGCGGTGAGATTCGCGTCGTCGGTGATGAAGACCACGGACCCCGCGGTCTCGGGCGCCCGATCGGTCACCACCCAGCGAATACCGGTGCGTCGCTCGACCTCCTCGACCAGCGCAAGGACAGCTTGCATTCCCGCGCCATCGGAAGTCCCTGCCCCGAAGAAGATCACGGCGTGTGTCAGATCCAACTCGGTCATGTTGAAGGCCTTCGGTGAAGTGCTACAGTGTGTATAAGTATGATGACGGAACAATGCAAGAAAGGATACTATCAGTCTCTAACTTTTCAAGCGGGTAGGTCGACAAAGAACGGGCTGAGCCAGGCGCAATGCCCATCGCTCTGGCGCACCCGTATATAGTAGACGACATCCTGAAGTGGCCGGCCGGGTCGGTTGTCCTCCCAGATCACCTCGAAGTCGGCGGCATCGGGCTCCACGGGTAGGTCCGCCAGCACCGCCCCCGACGACACGATCTGCACCGCATCGAGGGGCGCGGTCCCGTGCACCTGAATCTGGAAGAGCCGAGGAGCATCGGGTGCCAACGCCAACTCGCTGCCCATCGGATAGCCGTTGAGCGTCGCGTCGGCCACGATCCGTACGCCGCTGGTGGCGTAACACCGGCGCGCGTACAGGCTCGCGAAGAGCGCGGCCCCGTCAAGCTGTGGTGCCTGGATCGCCGTCAGACCGCCGTACCCCGCCGCACCGGGGATGCGGGTGGGCCAGCCTGTGTGGTTATCGGTGCCGCCGACAAAGCCGAGACGGTGCCCGCGCCACAACGCGGTCTGCACACTCCCGCCAAAGCCGCCCCACGCGACGCGCCAGCGCGGGTCGGGCGCTTCGGTCTCGAATGCCCCCCGGTTCTGCACGATCTCGACCAATCGCACGCCCTGCCGCATCAGCGGCGTCGCCAGGGGCCAATGCATCGCACACCAGAAGGGGCGCCCATCCCTGTGCACCACGCCTGCACGTACCGAGGAGTCCATATTGGTATGGTGCGGCACAATCATGGCCCGTCCCTCGGGGCAGAGCGCCGATAGGATCTCCAGCGGATAGCTGTTCGGCCTCTCCCGCCAGACGGGGAGCAGCTCGTAGGGGAAACGCTTGATGATCTGCAGGAAAGTCTCAAAGTCCGCGGCGACCAGATTGGCGTGCCCATAGCGCGCGCTGAGCTCAGCACTGGGGATCGCACAGAAGCGTCCGGGCTCGTCAAAGCGGCGGCAGATCTCCGCCTGCTCGATCGGCAAATGGTGCGCATACGTCCCATCGGCACCGAGGTGGTCGGCCGGCCCCGCAAAGTCGAGACATAGCTCATCCCGCGCGCTCGTGAGGGCCGCCTGCAACGACCGTTGACCATCGGGGCTGAACTCGGTGTGCCAGTGAAACTCGCCGAAGTAGATAGGGGTACCATCGAGCGCCCTCGGCAGGGCGTTGGTGGTGGCTTGCCGCCCGGCGTTGTCTGTGACGAAGCCGCGCAGTCCGCTTTCCGGCCTCAATCCGTCCACGCCCAACCCACCCACTGCAGTAGCTGCGGTGCCCGGTGCCGACGTCACTTCCAGCCGCCGCTCACCAAGGACCACCGCTAGCCTGCCGTCCTTCGGCGCACGCGCGGGGTTGCCGTATGGGTCAAGATGCTGGACCAGGATACGCCCATCGGGCTTTAGCACGGCCTCGATATGGTCCACCGGACCCGCGGAGAATCGCAATCCGAGCGGCTCCGCCACCTGACTACATTCGAGTGCCTCGGGCGTGGCTACTTTGCCCAGGTGCAGAACCCACGTCAGGTCGGCGATCGTAGCACCCGAGGGATCCAGCCCCTCGAGCACCGGTTCGCAACGCACGATGATCCGGGTGCCTCGGGGTAGGTCCATAGGCACCCGGACCACCGCCATCGACAGCGTCCGGATGTGCCACACCCAGTCGTGCTGCATCTCCTCCCAGGAGAAACGATGCACGAGCGCCAGGTCAACGTCGGTGCCTGACGCACTCGGGGCCGCCACGCCGTTGCCCGCATACGCCGTGACGGCGACGACGGCAAGGCTCCGCAGCATGGTCACGCCGCTAGCCTGCACCCGCAACAGCGTGCCGGCAGTCGCCGGGTGCACCAGCGTCATCTCCAGACGCGATGGCACCCCGTCAGTAACGGGGAACGACACCGTTCTGGGCGGATAGGACATACGAACTCCTCCGGAACCGGCGATCGGAAGGGCCGGCGTAGTCTCAGTCGCGCAACATCCGGTCAGCCGCGAGGACGCAGAAGATATAGTGCGCCGCGCCGCCGATAACGTACTCGGTCTGCTGCCAGAGATAGGGCCATGGCTCCTTCAGCTCCATGAAGTCGGGCCGGATCAGTGCCGGGCCCGAGATCACGCCGCCGGGCGTGTTGGACCAATCCACACGGTTCACACCATAGGCCACCGTGGCCGATTTCGCGCCGACACCGGATACCAACGACGTGTTGGACGCGGGATGGCAGCCGTGGTTGTAGTTGACGACGCGCAGTAGGATCTCGCGATCCACGAGATCCGGGAAGGCAAGCCAGAGCTCATACAGCTGTGCCGCATAGCTCAGAAGTTGCCAGCCGATCCCCCAGATATGCGGCCGGAAATGAATCCCAAAAGGGTTGGTCTTGAGCTCCGCCTCAAATGCGGGCAGCGCACCAGCGACGGCCGCACGTACTGCCGCACGGAAGTCCTCATCGCCAATCGCCGGCAGCGCCCGCGCCACCGCGCCGCCCACCCACAGTATGCGCTCC
>JAFGNI010000736.1 GCA_016927095.1 Anaerolineae bacterium
GGAGCCGCCTGTCAGAATCGAACTGACGACCTGTTCATTACGAGTCCGTCTATTGACCCCGCACCACTATGCCCATGCCTGCATGCGGCCCGTTCGTGCAGGGACATTCACTACCGTTCAACGGTGATCAGTACACCGTTCAGTACACCGTTGATCTAATTCATCCATGATCATTGATGACCGAACAGCTTCCGGCCGATCGCCTTCGCCGCGTCACGCATCAGCTCATCCGCGCCCTGGGTATATATAGAAGTCGTCCGGATGTCCCGGTGCCCGAGGATCTTCTGCACCGTCCGGATGTCGACCCCCTGCGCCAAGAGCATCGTCGCCGCCGTGTGCCGCATGATGTGCAGCTTCCGGTGTGGCACGCCAGCCGCCCGCAGGATCCCCACCCATTCGTCGTAGTCCTCCCGGGGGTCGATGAGTCGACCATCTTCATGGGTGAACACCGCGCCATGGCCCGGCCACTCGCCAGGGAAGGCCAGCCGGTCACGCTTCTGTGCGGCACGATGCCGCCGCAATGCGGGCACCAGTTCGGGCGGCAGTGGAATCGAGCGGCGACTCTTGCCCTTCGTCTTCACCCAGACCAAGCCGCCACCGTGGCGCTGCGGGCAATCCGCACCACGCTTCTTCCCACACGGTGCGGAGGTGCAGCCATGCCGCCACCTCCGCCGGACGAGCTGCCACCAGACATGCAGCTCTGCCGCTTCGAGATCGACGAGGACCTGCCCATCGACCTCCCAGCGCAGGCCGATGGCCTCACCTTGGCGCAGACCGAGAGCGAATGCGACTGACCAGCGCACGCCATTGCGCCGATCCCTGACGAGGTCGAGGACTTTCGCGGTGTACTCCTCGGTCATCGCGACAAACTTGCTGTCCTCAACGGTTGGGGGGTCAATCAGGTCGGCGATATTCCTTACTACTAGGCCGCGCCGATGGGCGATCCGCAGGGCACGACGCAGCACCCGGTGGAGCTTGAGTTGTGAGCTGGCGGCCTTGCCCGCCCGGTCCATAGCCAGGTATATGGCGTCGAGATGCTCTGGAGTCAGCCTCTCCAGCCGACGCGCGCCATATGTTGGGTACACCCAGGTCTTGAGCAGGCTGCGGTATGAGTCGATGGTGTTGGGATTGCACCGTCTTGGCGCGATGGTGTCGAGGTAGGTCTCACACCACCCCTGCACGGTGGGTTTCTTGCCGGCCTTCGGCGCGACGCCGGTCTGTTTGACCGTGTCGAGCAGTTCCTCTGCTGCCTCCTCGGCCTCATCCTGGGTTGAGCGGCTGACGTGGCGCTGATCGGGGCGACCGTTGGGCTTGGTGCCGACAGTCACCCACACGTGCCAGCGCCCGTCCTCGCCGGGTTTCGCGACGGGACGTCTGCGGCGGGGCACTTATGCCTCCAGGGGCTCCTGGGTGGCCGGCTGTGGAGCCGACCTGGATGCGCGGGACAGCATGCGGATGGTGTGCCGGATGGCCTGCTTCTCGGCCTCGGGCACATTGGGGTCGCGGAGAATTCGCGCGATGCGCTGGATGTCCGGATCGAGTGGTGGCTCGGGAGTGGGCTCCCGTGTGTCGTCCATTCCGAGAGCGATGAGTGCCGGCCGGAGCGGCACCTCTAGTCCGTCGCAGAAGGCGCGCACCCTACTGATGGTTGGCAGGTTGGTGCCGTCGCCTTTTTGCCAGCGATGGAACGTGCTCTGTGCGACTCCGGTAACGCGCTGGATGTCCTGGTCGGTCATGCCCCGGTCGCGCGCATCCCGCAGTGCGCGTCGCACAAACGCGGCATATCGCGCGAGCGCAACCTCACGGGAGACGGCCATACGAGCAGGGTAGGGCCCATTCTTGGGCCTGTTCTCCCATGGATGGGCGGACCCCCGTCTGCGGGGGAGGCGCCATGTCCACCTCCGACGCGCACTGTTCTTGTTTGCATACGACTGCATGCCACCACGATAAGCGGTCCGTCTGATCAACAAATCATCCGAACGTATGAGGTACCCCCATTGGTGGGAGGGAGTACCGTCTCCCCCATGCGTGAAAGTGCAGTCAAGGTCAGTCCCACGAATGGGAGTGACATCCCTCATCGTGAGGCATATGAGGTCCCCGAAGTCGCGGCGCTGATCGGCGTCAGCGAGCGATACGCCTGGAAGTTGGTCGGAAGCGGAGACCTGAAGTCATTCAAGACCGGCCGACTCAGGAAGGTCGCGCGCAAGGACCTCGACGCCTGGATCGACAGGCTGCGCGAAGACGAGGAACGAGTCCGCCAGGAAGCAACCCCCACATGAGTCACGCCGACAACACGCAGGGGACCGGCGGAGCTGGCACAGGCTCGGGCTCCGGCAGCACGTCCGGCGCGGGGACCGGGAACGGGAACGGGGGAGCCGGGACCGGGAACGGGAACGGGGGAGCCGGGACCGGGCACGGAAGGGCCACGCCAACCGAGTGGGACCCCGGCGCACGCCGCGCGGCATAGAGACGTCGGTCCGGCTTGGGCGGCTGCGACCCGCTCAGGCCGGACCAGACAAGAGGCCCCGGCGTGACAGCGCCGGGACCTCACAAGCCCATCCACAACC
>JAFGNI010000163.1 GCA_016927095.1 Anaerolineae bacterium
CCAGAGGTCCTCTCAGAGATCGGGAAAGTCCGGGTGCGGTGCAGCAGCACCGTGGCGTAGCACAGCAAGCATCTCACCATGAATAGCACCATTGCTTGCCACCACCTCAGCACCGGAGAACAACCGCTCGCGCGCACCACTGAAGTCAGAGATATGTCCACCGGCCTCCTGCACCAGCAGCAGGCCCCCGGCAACATCCCACGGGCTCAGCGAAGGCTCCCAGTACCCATCGAAGCGACCCCACGCCACATAGGCCATGTCCAGCGCCGCAGAGCCTGCGCGCCGCACACCCTGCGAACGGCGCAGAAAGTGGTCCAGCATACGCGTATTGTTGGTCGCCGCAATCCGCCGGTTGTAGGGGAATCCGGTCGCGAGAAACGCCTCCGACAGGGCGGCAACGCGCGACACGTGAATACTATCCCCGTTCAACGTGGCACCCCCGCCACGATAGGCCGCAAAGGTGGCATCGCGTAGGGGATCGTGGACCACACCGACCTGGATCTCACCATCCGCCACCAACCCCAACGAGACGGCGAAGTGCGGGAACCCGTGGGCGAAGTTGTTCGTGCCATCGAGAGGATCGACGAGCCAGAGCGGTGAATCAGCGTCGGGCTCCGACTCGCCACTGAGCTTGGAGTCCAACCGCGCCGCTCCCTGATCCTCACCTAGTTCCTCACCGTATATACGGTGACTGGGGAAAGCTGAACGCAGTCGCGTGTGGATGATCCGCTCCGCCGCCACATCGGTCTCGGTCACTGGGTTGACCGCGCCCTTGAAGTCCACCCGACCGGCGAAGCCAAAGGCACTCCGGATCAGAGCGCCCGCCTCACGGGCGATGTCGATAGCGATCGCGCATACCTCGGGTGTAGCGAAAGTGGAAACGGCAGCCAAGATCAATCCCCGAATAGCGAATGCCACAGCCCGGGAAGGAAGGGCATTGCCGTGGGTATTGGCGTCGGCAGGACAAGCGCCTGGGGGGTTGGCGTCGGCGTTGCTGCGACGGGGATGATCAGAGTCTCACCGGAACGCGTCATACCAGCGCGCGTCTGCGACCACGCCTCAACGTATTCGTTGCTCTGCACATAAGTAACTCGCGTCTCGAGGGCCAGTTTCTGCGCCACAGACTCCGTCGCCATTGGGCGCAACGCCTCCAGCTCCGCCTTGAGCGTCTGGTTGGTCTGCCATGCCTTCGAAAACGCCGAAGCAAACACCAGAACAAGCACCGCAAGGAGTCCCCATATCAACCAACTGACACGCCTCGACAGAGCCTGGGCTTCCTCTTTCTTTGCCATCGCAGTTGTTCCCTCACCCAATACCAACATGCCTGGTTTCAGCAGCTGACGACACACCAGGAGCTCAAGACATTTCCCACCGAAGTCCCGCCAGTATAGCACGCTCCTTCTGTTCCACAATCCCCCCGCCCAGCAACCCGCGCCCTTCCGGCCAATTGATAGGTTTCTGTGAGGCAAAGCTCGCCCTTTGCTAGGAATTCAATAGGCCGGTGCGGTTCAATAGGTTCGCATCGCAGTCCAACACTACAGGAGGCCTCACGTGTCCATGCTCCGCGCCAATAGCCAGATTCCTCTGTACATGCAGCTCTACCGCCAGCTACGTAGTGAGATCGAGCAGGGGGCATTGCAGTTGGGTGGGCAGCTGCCCTCGGAGCGACAGCTTGCCGCCGATTACGGCATCAGCCGGCTCACGGCTCGCAAGGCGCTCAGTATGCTGAGGGAGGAAGGGGTCATCTCCGCCCGCCGGGGAAGAGGGTCCTTCGTCTCCTGAAGGCGGGTCCCACCCGCACGCTCTCCGTCGCGCCCAGGGACGTTCGAAAGGCCTTGGTGCTTCTGCCTGGGTGGCTATGAACACCCAGCGCCGCTTGCAGGCCCTCCGGTACACAGAAGGGCGGTGTCTCTCATCCGCCCACGGCCCCTCAAACAGCCATGGCCATCATCCACCTTGTCGCTTATCCGTTAACCGGTACAATTAGCGTTCATGCCATAGGGTATGCGTCCCAGGCTGCAGCACGTGCCCATTAGGCACCTGGTCTTGTATCCGTTCTCCACGAGGTATTGATCGCACAATGAGCTCTGCCGTCGCTGCCGTTATCCTTGCCGCGGGCGGTTCGACCCGCTTTGGGCGCCCCAAGCAACTCCTCCCTTGGGGCGGGCGCCCCCTCATCACGCACATGGCTGACACCGCCTGGTCCGCTGGGTTGGATCCAGTGATCGTTGTGATCGGCGCTGCTGCCGAGTCAGTAGCACCATCCCTCATCTCCCGCCCGTTTCGGGTCATCCACAACTACCGTTGGGAGACCGGGCTCAGCAGCAGCCTCAACGTCGCCGTCGCCGCACTGCCGCCCGAGGTCGAGGCGGCGCTCTTCATCCCCGTCGACCAACCGCTGATCACACCTCGGCTACTGCAGCGATTTGTCGAGACGTGGCAGACGACCGGGGCAAGCATCATCGTCCCTCGGACACCCGAGGGGCAGCGGGGTACCCCCGTCCTGTTCTCAAGGGAGTTCTTCCCAGAGCTCGCCACACTCTCGGGTGATGTCGGCGGCAGGGCACTCTTCGACCAGCACGCGGACCGCATAACATCCCTGCCCGTGGCGGATGCCCGGATCCTGTCCGACGTCGACACGCAGGCGTCCTATGATGCGCTCCGCGCCATCTCGTTATCGGAAGTACAGGGTCTGGATCTCAGCGAGATCCGCGGCCTGATCTGCGACATGGACGGAGTCCTCTGGCGCGGGACGAGCCCCTTGCCTGGCCTGCTGGACTTGTTCGCGTTGATCCGCGATCTGCACCTCGAACATGTGATGGTGACCAACAACTCCAGCCATACCCCGGCCCAGTATGTACACAAGCTGGCAAGCATGGATGTCGTGACAACCGAGGACCACGTGCTCAACTCCGCGGTAGCCACAGCGCACTACGTGGCCGAGCGGAAGCCTGGAGCCACCGTCTATGCCCTGGGGGGACCGGGCGTGATGGAGGCATTGCAGTTGAGCGGGCTGAAACTCGTCGATGGCTCCCAATCCCAGCCCGTGGACTTTGTCGTGATGGGCTGGGATCGGGAGCTTACGTGGCGGAAACTGGCCACTGCTACGCGGTACGTCCTCACCGGCGCCCCCCTTGTAGCGACGAACCCCGACCTCACCTTCCCGTTGGAGGATGTACTGGCGCCGGGGAACGGCGCCCAGATCGCTGCGCTTGAGGCAGCGACAGGCATCAAGGCGACCGTTGTCGGCAAGCCTGCGCCACTGCTCTACCAGCAGGCGCTGCACCAGATGGGCACAACACCGGATGAGACGCTGGTCATCGGCGATCGCCTGGACACCGACATCCTCGGTGGCGTCCGGCTCGGGCTGCCTACCGCGCTCGTCCTGACCGGGATCTCACAACGGGATGAGCTGGACCAGTCGCCGATCCGCCCCACGGCTGTATTCGAGGATCTGCCCACCCTTGTACGCGCGTGGCGTTTAGCCGGGTCGCGACTAGAAAAGAGGGGAACCGATGGCTGAGACAAGACCGAATCTATACGACCTTACCTTTGCTGATCTCGAGCGCCTGGTCGAGGCGTTAGGAGAGCCGCGGTACCGGGCCAAGCAGATCTGGACGTGGCTCTATAAGCAACTGGTGCCGGAGATCGTCCAGATGACGTCGCTCTCAAAGGCCTTCCGGACCAAACTCGAAGCGCAGGCCCGGCTCGAGGTCCCAGCAGTCATTGCCGTCCAGGAATCGATCGATGGCGAGACACGCAAAGACCTGCTGACAATGGCTGATGGCGAGCAGGTAGAAGTCGTGCTCATGCGCTATATCGACAGACGAACCGCCTGTATCTCCACCCAGATCGGCTGTGCCGTGGGCTGTCAGTTCTGCGCCACCGGACAGATGGGGTTCCGCCGGAACCTTACCAGCGGCGAGATTGTGACGCAGGTGCTGCATCTCGAGCGGGAGCTCCGGGCGCAGGAACAACGGCTGACCAACGTCGTCTTCATGGGGATGGGAGAGCCCTTACTGAACTATAACAACACCCTCGCCGCTATCTACCGCCTGATGCACCCCGACGGATTGCAGATGGGACAGCGACGGATGACGGTGAGCACCGCCGGCGTAGTCCCCGGCATCCGTCGTTTCACCGCCGAGGACATCCAGGTCAACCTCGCCGTATCGCTGCATGCCGCCACCGACGAGGTCCGCAGTGAGTTGATGCCCATCAATAAGCGTTACGATCTGGACAACCTGTTCAAGGTCATTCAGGAGTACATCAACAAAACCAATCGCCAGGTCACCTTTGAGTGGGTACTGATCGATGGTGTGAACGACACACCCGAGCAGGCATCGGCGCTAGCTGCGCGGATCGCGGGGATGCTGGCACACGTCAACCTTATCGCCCTCAATCCCACGGAAGGCTATCCTGGACGGCCCTCGTCACCAGAGCGGATCACGGCCTTCACAACGATTCTCGAGCAGAAGCACATCCCTCATACACTGCGATTGCGCCGCGGCACGGATATCAGCGCGGGGTGTGGCCAGCTACGCACACAGATACGCCCGTCGCAGGGGCGTCGGAATGCCCAGGCCTGATCGGCTTCGGTCGGAGATCCAACAACGTCAGGAAAGCGTCAGAATTGCGTCAAGCGTGACGGTATGAGATTGGTATATCATGCTGTCAGGGTCGGGGGCTTAACTCAGAGATTCTCCTCCTTCTGCAGAAACCGGGGGTTGTTGGGACGCCCCCGGTTTTTGCTGCCTCAGCCGCGCCACATCCCATAGGCATCGGTGCCGCGCCGGTATCGGTGCCGCGCCGGCTTGCTTCGGACTGCATCCGTGATAGACTAGCCTCGATCTCAGAGGAGGCCTTGATGGCGCAAGCCCTTTACCGCAGATGGCGTCCCCAGACGTTCGATGACGTCGTCGGGCAGGAGCATATCGTCCAGACGCTGCGCCACGCACTGCGCACCGAGCATATTCACCATGCCTACCTGTTAGCTGGGCCGCGCGGAACGGGAAAAACCACCACAGCACGCCTCATCGCCAAGGCCGTCAACTGCCAGGCACCCCTCGAGGAACGCCCCTGCAACCAATGTGAGATCTGCCAAGCAGTCAACGATGGACGGTTGATGGATCTCATCGAGATCGATGCGGCCTCAAATACCGGTGTGGACAACATACGCGACCTTCTGGAGAAGGTCGGCTATCGACCAGCGCAAGCAACCTACAAGGTCTACGTCGTAGACGAAGTCCACATGCTCTCGACGGCTGCCTTTAACGCGCTGCTCAAGACGTTGGAAGAACCTCCAGCCCACGTGATCTTCGTTCTGGCGACGACCGAGGTTCACAAGATCCCCGAGACGATCTTGTCGCGCTGCCAGCGATTCGAGTTCCGGCGTATCCCTCTGGAGGCGCTGGTCACCCGGCTCAGAGTCATCGCGGAGGCTGAGGGTATCGAGGCTGAGCTGGAGGCCCTTGAGCTGATCGGCCGTGCGGCCACCGGCAGTATGCGCGACGCTATCAGCCTCTTTGATCAGCTATCGGCAGGCGATGCCATCACGGCCGATTACGTGCGCCTGATGTTGGGCGCGGAACGGCGCGAGGTGGTCCGGTCGCTGCTGGCAGCCTGGGTAGATCGCAACCTCAGTGAGGGCCTTAGCGTGATCAACCGCGCGATCGACGGTGGTGCCGATCCACGGCAGTTGGCCCGGCAGACCGCCGATTACCTGCGTGGGCTGTTACTCATCAGGCTGGGGGCTGGGCAGACGTGGGTCGATCCAACCACGGAGGAGCGTGTGATCTTCGACGAGATGGCGAACAGAGCTGATCCCGATCGCCTGGTCGCGGCGGTGCGCCATTTCAGCGACGTTGCAGCGAAGCAGCGTACCGGATGGCAACCACAGCTACCCCTGGAACTGGCTTTCGTGGAAGCGGCCCTGCAGCCGGATAGTGCGCCACGGATGGCGACCGCGCCCCAGGTGGCGGCAGCGCCGCAACCTGCACGGGTCAGCACGACAAAGCCGCCGACTGAGGCATCCAGACCGGCAACCGCGCGTGGGACGGCACGCGACATCCCTCCCACGCACAACGCAGACTCGAACGACCCAGCGGACAACCCAGATGCAAGCGTCGAGTCACAGCCCAATAGAGTTCGTGAAGTTTCGGCGAAGCCGAAAACCGAGGGTGAGTCCACCGCACGCCAGGATGCTCCTTCGGGCAGCAGTGCTCTCGGTCCAGATTCGGACGTGGTGGATAGAGCAAAGGCTAACTGGTCCGAGATCATTAGACAGGTCCAGCCGGTGGGGTTGGGGGCGCTTCTGCGCGATGCCGCGGTTGGCGGCACTGACCAGGACGGCCACTTGGTGCTGCTTTTCCAGCACCCGTTTCACTGTGAGCGCGTCGCCCAGGAAGCCAACCTGCGCAAGGTAGAGGATTACCTCAGCCAGACATTCAGCCAGACGGTGAGGATTCGCTGCGTCCTGGAGCAGGACTGGCGTGCGCCCAAGACCAAACCGCGAGGCAAGGGTAAACCGGCAGTGATTCCAATCGAAGAAGACGAGTTGATCCGGCGCGCGCAAGAGGAGCTCGGCGCGGTACCCCGGCTCAACGACTGAATCACCATACCACGGTATCCTAGATTCC
>JAFGNI010000737.1 GCA_016927095.1 Anaerolineae bacterium
CGCCCCTACCGGATTACAGCGCAAGAAACGGATAGCTCACAGCCTGCCAGGCCGTATACTGATAGGCGTATGGAGGTGATGGATGAATGATTATGACACTTATCAAACCGACACGGCCCGGTGGGAGGCCGTGGTGCAACGTGACCCAGAGGCGGCGGACGCCTTTGTTTATGCGGTCGTTACGACCGGTATCTACTGCCGTCCGGGGTGCCCATCGCGGTTGCCTAATCGGGAAAACGTGCGGTTCCACGATTCCTGGGAGTCGGCGGAAGCAGCCGGGTTCCGGCCTTGCAAGCGCTGCACGCCGCAGTCGCCTGCCGAATCGGATGCAGGCCTACGTGCGGTTATTGACGCGTGCCGCATCATCGAGGCTGCGGAGCGCTCACCTTCGCTGCGCGAGCTGGCGGATGCCGTGGGGTACAGCCCCTATCACTTTCAGCGGCTGTTCAAGGAGCGCGTGGGCATCACGCCCAAACAGTATGCCATGGAGAAGCGGGCGGATCGCGTCCGGGAAGGTCTTCAGGCCGAGCCCACGGTCACCCAGGCCATCTACGGTGCCGGCTTCGAGTCAGCAGGGCGGTTCTACGAATCGGCTGCGCCGGTGCTCGGGATGAAGCCATCGCAATACAAACATGGTGCTGAGGGGCTATCGATCCGCTATGCGCTGGCACAGTCCTATCTCGGGTGGGTGTTGGTCGCCGCGACCGAGCAGGGCATCTGCCGTATCGACTTTGGAAACACCCCTGAGGCGTTGGTCGGGCGCCTCAGGGCGGACTTCCCTCGGGCCGACTTGCAGACCGACAGTCCAGGCTTCGACACCGTGGTGCACGAGGTGCTCGCGCTTCTCGAGGCGCCTGATCGTGGCCTGTCACTACCCCTCGACATCCAGGGGACGGCGTTCCAGCGCCGGGTATGGTCGGTGCTGCAGCAGATCCCAGCGGGCGCGACAGCTAGCTACAGCGAGATTGCTGCAAAGATCGGGAGCCCCAAGGGCGCCCGTGCCGTGGCCCAGGCGTGCGCGTCGAACCGGCTCGCCGTCGCGGTGCCGTGCCACCGCGTGGTGCGCAGCGATGGCGGGCTCGGCGGTTACCGGTGGGGCCTGGAGCGCAAGCGGGCGATTCTGGAGCGGGAGTCGGCGTAGCGCGACCTAGACCTTTGAGCTTTTCGACTGGAGAAGGTGCTTGCTCGAGAAGAAAAGCTCAAAGGTCTTCCGGTGCGCGGGTCCGCAGACGCCTATAGCACAACCGCTGCCGAGCAGGGCGGTAGGACGATGCCCTGGTACGTGGACTGCCACCGTGGGTCATCGACGAGCCGGTAGCGGGTAAGGCGGGCGCCGTCATCCATCGCGACCTTGACGGTGACCGGCGCGCGCTCGTCGTAGTTGGCGACCACAACGCCCGGCCTGCCAGTCGCGTGGCCCATGTACACCGCGTATGGGTGATGGGGCTCGCCGTTGACGGTGACCGTGGCGCCGACCTCGTTGCGGAACTCGCCGTCCCAGAGGATGTCCCGCAGCTCGGTGCGCAGCGCGTCCATCTGTTGGCCATAGGCCATGGTCTCGGGATAGTCGTCCAGGTGCCCCTTGAAGTTGTAGGGCTCGTAACTGATTCCGTAGCGGTAGAGCAGGCACTGGTTGACCATGTTCCGGTCGGTGAAGCCGGTCACGGCGGTCAGAAGCAGGGCGCCGGGCAGCATGTAGCGGCTCAGCGGGATGTGGTGCTTGTTTTCGCTGCGATGGTACGAGGCCTGATAGGCCTCGAACTCCCAGTCGTAGGCCGCCTCCGCGGCGAAAAGGAAGTCGGGATTGCGCTTACGGGCGATCTCGGCGAAGCGCTCGATCAGCAGCCGGTCGTTGGCGTAGGTCGGCGCGCCATAGCGGTGTCCATGGCTCTCGTCGAAGCAGAGCAGCGTCGGGCTGTGGTGCAGGCACTCGTCGAAGAGGATACCGTCGGCGCCCAGGTCCAGCGTCTTCCGGAACTCCTCCTCGCAGATGCGGAGGTAGTCCTCGCTCAGGAAGCACATGGGGACGAAGCGCTTGGTGTTGAGGTCGAGCAACTGTGTCATTGTGTGATATTGGTAGCCCGGATGGACCTGATAATCGCCGTAGGGATCCTTGACTGCGTATTTGACCAGCTCGGTGCGGAAGCGCTCGGTCGCCCGGTCGGCCCACGTGAACTTGGCAAAGAGGATCACCTTCACGCCCAGGGCCTGGACCCTGGCGATCGCCTCGCGCAGCTCCTCGAAGGTTCCCAGGCGCGGGTCGGGGTCGTGTGAGGGGTTGCCCTGGTCCTGCCCGCCAAAGTTCCAGCCCGTCAACTGGATGGCCTTGACGCCGTGGCGGGCGCACTCCTCGCCCACTCTAACCAGGTCCGTGAACCGGATGCGTAGCTCGTCCTCGGGCGAGTTGATGTGGATCTGCTGCCACGCGTGCGGCTCGCGCGCCCACGCGGGCAGGGCCGGCATGCGCATCCAGGTGCTGCGCCAGGCCTTGTAGATGTCCACGCCCTGCTGCCAGCCGCCCTGGAATGCCTCCAGCGCCACCGGGGTGAGGGCACGCGTCTCCCCGGGCAGGACGTAGGGCATGTGGACCGCCGCGAAGCGCGTCGCCACATCTTGCCCGGCGATGGTCCGCGTCTCGGGCACACGGGCGTCGATCGAGCTGCCATAGCCCGGGTGCAGCTCGGTGTGCCAGGCTACGAGCTCGGCGCTCGGCGCGGCGACGCCCACATAGAGCCCCTGATCGGCGCTCCGCAGGAGGATGTAGGGCGACATCGGCGCGCCGGCGGCGATCTGGGTGGGGTAGTCGACGCCGTAGTACCCACGCATGTTGGTGTAGGTGGGCCACAGAGACCACTGGGCCGCCGTCGCGTACTGGTAGATGAACGTCTTGAACCAGTCCGCGCCCTCGGGGTGCGCCACGTCCCCCAGGTAGGGGCAATAGACGGCCTCGACGGTATAGGGCGAGCGATTCTGAACAGTCGCCGCGAAAATGGCCTGACGTTTGGCGAGGCTGACCTGCAGCGTGAACCTGATGTCGAGTGGGCCACCCTCTTCCGAGCCGACTCCGTCCCAGATGAACATGGCGCTCAGGCCATCGGCAGCGACCTCGAGCTGTGTGAGGGATTGCTTCTCTCCCAGAACCTGGTTGTTGCGCTTTCCGGAGAGCCAGTCATCGGCCGATCCACGCAGCGGTACGAGCAAGCGGAACGAGAGGCCCAGCTGCGGGCGATCGAGGAGCGTCCATTCGGTCTCGACGGCGGCAAGGCTGACCAGCGCGCCGGTGGCGCGGTCGAAGGTGAGGCGCAGGCTGTCGTTCTCAAGAACAAGGGTATCCATGGATCCTCCAGAAAACCGACACCAGCGGTAGCGGACAGTCAGGCCGGTTCGTAGTAACCGCATTAGCCATCAGAACCGTTGAAGCGGTTACTACGAACCTCCGAGCAGCTGCGCAACGGATCAGCAGGCTATCTGCGGGCGATGTTGAAGTAGAAGTGGATCGCCGTGTCGATGTTCTTGTCGAAGTACGCCAGGTCGTAGTACTCGTTGGGCGAGTGCACGCCGCTGCCGTGGCCCAGCCCCAGGCTGACCACGGG
Organism: Anaerolineae bacterium; assembly: GCA_016927095.1. Next base: position 3,594 of record JAFGNI010000737.1, read on the forward strand.
CGCCCCGAGGATGTGTTGGAACATGCCGATGATCCCTACCGATCCTCCCGACCGCACCATCCTCGGCGCGTGTCCCCATGTCTCGGTATAGGCGTCAATCGCCGCCTGTGCGAGCGGCCCGGTTGTCACCAACTCGGCAGGCCAGGCGCCCGATCCGACCTGAACGTCGATCTCCAGAGTCTCAACCGTGAAGCTCTCCACGAAGGCTCTGAACTTCGCGCCGATATCGCGGGGGTCCTGATCGGCCACGAGGCGCATCGTCACCTTGAATCGCGCTTCCGCCGGCAGTACCGTCTTGGTTCCACTGCCCTGATAGCCGCCGAAGATACCGTTGACGTCACACGTGGGCTGGGCTGTGGC
>JAFGNI010000164.1 GCA_016927095.1 Anaerolineae bacterium
ACTTCCCCATCGCCCGCAGTGCCGCGAGGCTCCGCCGGCATGACTCCAGCGGCGGGTACGGGTAGTTCTCCTGCTCGACGATGTACCACTCGGTGGCACCCTGGCCCTCGATCACGTCGAAAACCTCCTGCCAGGCGACGTCGCCGTCACCAATGACGACCAGCTCTTTGTCGTGCGCGTACTCCTTCAGATGGACGGTCAGCGAGCGGCCCGGATAGCGCTTGAGGACGGCGATAGGATCGGCGCCGCCGTGTAGGGCGTTTCCCAGGTCGAGCTGCATCACCACGCGGTCCGTCGTGTTGCCGAACAGGATGTCCCAGCCACACGCACCGTTCTCCAGCGTCTCAAACTCCACGGTGTGGTTGTGGTAGCCGGTGTACATCCCCTCGGGCTTCAGCTTCTCGCCGATCTCGTTGAAGACATCGGCGGTCCGCCGCCAAGCCTCCGCCGAGTCGCGGTACTCGGGCGGCAAGCCCGGCACCACCAGGTACTTGTTGCCCAGCGTCTGGTTGAAGGCGACCGTCTTTGCCAGCTCGTCGCCCAGCAGCGTGCTGATCGCTGTGTGGCACCCCGCGGCCTTCAAGCCCAGGCCGTCGAGCATCGTCCGGATCGTCTTGGCGTCGTAGCCGTAGTAGCCGGCAAAATCGACGCCCTCGTAGCCCATCTCGGCTACCGCCTTCAGCGTCGCTGGTAGATCCTCCTGGCACGCCTCACGGACAGAATACAACTGCAAAGCGATGGGAATGCGGTTCATGGTTACCTCCTTGATGTTCAACCTATTCTCTGCGTTGGAAACGACCTCAACCATCAACAGTCACGAGTCACAAGTCATGTTCGGCTGCGGCCCTGACTCGAGACTTTCGGCGCAGGACTTGCGACCACGGCGCTGTTGCCTCGTCAAACGACCTTCGCACTGTGATGATCCTCAGTCTACGCCAACTCCGGGAAAAACGAAACTGCTTCGCCCCCGCGGCTTCGCTCGTAATGCCAACAGCATCACCAGGTGCTACGGTCATGCCCAGCCCGCCGTCGCTATCCCCGCCTGCCGCCTAGGGCTGTCGCATTTCACCTCAAGTCAGCCACCGATAGCTCTTCTTGAGTTTCAAATGCGATTGGCCCTGGCCTGCCGCCTTGCTTTCAGCGGATCTACCATTACAATGGTAGTAGTGCTTACTTGTGTGATCCTGAAGGACGATGGACGTAGACCCTTCTGAACAGCTGTGGACTTGGCGTGCCGGCCCACCCGACGGTGCCCGTGGCACGCGCTCTGGGGCCCTCCCAAGTACAAAGACCACGTTGTCGCGAAACGAACCCACTTTCTCGCCTCGCTTGTGTGTCCCCCTGCCTGTGATGCGTTGGTCAAGATTCCAGTCCTAATCCTAGTTATGCCGCAAAGGAGATAGCAACTTAGTCATGTCACCCCTGCAAAGCCGGCTTGCCAAACTGAGAGAGTACAGCGAGCTGTCGGAGGCCGGACAGATCGCGCGCCGGGCCTTCGCCAACAACTCCTTCGATGGCGTCCTTACCATGATCGGCGTCGTCATGGGCAGCTTCGTCGTCGGTGTCCAGGACCCGAAGGTCGTGCTCGTCACCGGCCTCTCCACCGCGCTGGCGATCGGCATCTCCGGCGCCTGGGGCGCCTACTTGACGGAGTCCGCGGAGCGGCGTCACGAGATGACAGAACTCGAGCGCTTCACGCTGACAGAGCTGCACGATACCAAGATCGGCCGGGCCTCCAGGGCCGCGGTCTGGATGGTTGCGACGGTCGATGGGCTCTCGCCTTTCCTGGCGGCACTCCTCGTCGTCGTGCCTTTCTTCTTCGCCGCTCTGTTGCCCTCTGTTGCCATCGCCTACTACGCCTCGATCGGGATGGCTCTCATTGCCCTTTTCGGCTTGGGTATCTACCTTGGCAATATCGCCAAGGAGAACGTTCTCGTCCTAGGGGTGAAGACTGCCTTCGCCGGCGTCGTCTGTATGGCCCTCAGCGTCTTCCTGGAGAGCATCTCGGGCTAGTCCAGCAGTGTAGGTGCGGCCCAGAGGGAACGCAGGCCATGACGCCCCGCGAACGCGTGTTCGCCGCGCTGCATCACCGGCCGGCCGACCGCGTCCCCCGGTTCGAGATCTGGATTGACGCGCTCTTCGACGAGCTGGGCTGTCCCGACCCCGTCGGTGTCTATGCTGCGCTCGGACAGGACTGTGTGATGATGCCGTCGCAGCTGCCGCCGGGCAGCAATGCCTGGCGGACCGGCGTCGATGAATGGGGTCGCATTTGGCAGGATGGCACCTATGCCGGCGGCGCTGTCGACACGCTTGACGATCTCAAACGCTACACGCCGCCGCTCCGCCTGGTCGAGCGGCGTTTCGACGTCGCGCGCGTGCGAGCCGCGCGCGAGGCCTATCCGGATCACGTCCTGATCTTCGGCACCCACAATGGCCCATTCACCGCCGGCTACATGGCGATGGGCTTTGAGCGCTTCTTCCTGCGCTGTGTCGACGATCCGGGCTTCGTTCACCGGCTTCTGGAGGCACGCACCGACTGGGCCGTCGCCGTCTACCAGCGCGCCATCGCCCTCGGCGCCGAGGTCCTGGTGCTTGGCGATGACGCCGGCAGCACCAAGGGGCCGATGATCCCGCCGGGGCTCTGGCGCGATCTCGTCCTGCCCTACCACCGGCGCATGGTCGCGGCGCTGGATGTGCCTGTGCTCTGGCATAGCGATGGTAACATCGCCGCGCTGCTGCCGGTGGCGATTGAGGCCGGCTTTGTTGGGGTGCACGGTCTCGATCCCATCGCCGGCATGGACCTAGCCGCGATCCGGGCGGCGTTTGGCGGTCAGTTGGTCCTAGCCGGCAACGTCGATGTCCGCGTCCTATGCCATGAGGACCTCACCGCCGTGCGGGCCGAGGTCGACCGCTGCCTGCTGGAAGGATCGGGCCCTGGGGGCGGCTATTTGCTTGCAACCTGCAACAGCATCTTCGCCGGGATGGACGCCGTTGCCGTGGCAGAGTACTTCAGGTACAGCAGCAGCCTAGCGACCTAGCGTACCCGTTTCGGCGGGCTTTGGCGCCCATTCGCCTACTCGCTCATTCGCTGATTCGTTGGTTCTTTGCGGGAGGACACCGATGACTGAAGCCTCGATGCGGCTACGCTTCCACGATCGTGCATCCTGGCGCGCCTGGTTGCAGACGAACCACCGGCAGTCCGACTCGGTCTGGGTCGTGATCAACAAGAAGGCCACGCCGGCGCCGGGCTTGCCATACGAGGACGCCGTCGAGGAGGCGCTCTGCTTCGGATGGATCGACAGCACGCTCAATACCATGGACGATCGCACCTATGCCCTGCGCTTCAGCCCCCGCCGGGCCAACAGCATCTGGTCTGAGTCCAACAAGGCCCGCGTGGCGCGCTTGATCGCAGACGGGCTGATGGCACCATCTGGTTTTGCCGCCATCGAGGAGGGCAAGGCCAACGGTCAGTGGGACGCCGTGGCTGAGCGGGAGGATGTAGATACAGTACCGCCCGACCTTGAGGCCGCGCTAGCCGTGCGCGAAGGTGCCGTCGACGCCTACGCAACCCTTTCCCCTTCCCGCCGCAAGCAACTCCTCTACTGGCTAGCCAGCGCCAAGCGTCCCGAGACCCGCGCCCGGCGCATCGAACAGATCGTCGCGGAGGCGATAAAAGGCCTTTGAGGTTTCGGAGAACTTCAAAGGTCTTGCGGTAGCCCTCGCTACGACGCTAAGTCGCTACGCCGCTAGGACGCTAGGACGCTGTCCTGATCGTCTCCAAGATGGGCCAAGCCCCGCCGGTGGTGTTCGAGATCACTGTGACCTCCAGGTCGCGGGCCAGATTCCGGCCTGAGCGGAAAGAGACGCCGGCATCGCAGCCCTCGATGTAGTGCTCGCGCGTTCCTGCACCATCATCATAGATCCAGATGCCGTGGCCGTAGAAGGCGTGCTCGCCCTCGGACTCGGCTCGCGCATGAGGTTCCGTGAACAGCGCCACCAAGGCAGGCGCCACGATCCTCTCACCCCAAAACGCTTGCCAGAGCTGCGTCATATCGTCCAGCGTCGTGTAGGCACCGCCATCCGAGGCGCCGATGATCGGTAGGTTGTAGATGTTCGTGCGCCAGCCATCCTCTTCGTCAATGTAACCCCAGGCCGTCTCCCCGGGCAGCCGGTTGAAGGCGTAGAAACCGGAATGCATCATCCCGGCGGGGCGGAGTACCTCTTCGGTGACGAAATCCCGGTAGGCGCGCCCGGTCAGTGCCTCAATGGCGATGCCCAGCGCAATGTAGCCGCCGTTTGAGTACGAGAAGCGCGTGCCCGGCGCGAACTTCATCGGTCCCTTGGGGAAAACGGCGAGGTAGTCACGCGGTCCCCGGAGCTGTGACCACGGCACGCCAACACTGAAGTTGTCGAAGTCGTCGGCGAGCTCCTCATCGTAGTAGTCGGGGATACCCGAGGTGTGGGTGAGCAGGTGTTGGATCGTAATCTCTGGCGCGTACTGGTCGAATCCCAGGTCGACGACATCACAGAGTCGGGTGTCGAGAGCGACTGTGCCGGCTTCGATCAGCTTTCCGACGGCGAGGGCCGTGAAGAACTTGGTCCCCGAAGCGATCCCGAACCTCGTGGTCACTGTGTTGGGCAGGCGGTTGGCCCGGTCGGCGTATCCCGCAGCGACCTCATAGACCGTCTGGCCCGCAAGCCTGATGCGGACCACGCCGGAGAAGTCGTGGTCCGCGATCGTGGCGCCAATCTGTTCTCTTAGCCGTGCCAAATCCATCGCGTCTTTCGCCCTCCCTATCCCCTAGCCCTTTTCCCCTATGAGCCGCGCCTTGAGCACCTCGACTTCACGGCGTTCCTGCGGACTGAGCGCATCGCTGCGTCGACAGGCGGCGAGCAGATGGCGGAGGCGTGCGTGTGCCTCGGGGCTGAGGGGGTAGCGGGAGGCAAAGACCAGGGCCACAGCCAGGAGCGCGATGGGCACACCGGCGAAGATCCAGCGTAGCGTCGTGATAAAGGCTGGGGACTGGGCTTGCTCGATGAGCCGGGTGCGTCCGTTGGCGAGTTCCTCCACGGGTGGAATGTAGCCAGCCACCGCCAGCGCGTTGGATACTAGGAAGATGGCCACCGCCGAGCTGAACTTTCGTACAAACGTGATGAGCGCGGAGTAGGTGCCCTCGCGGCGCTCGCCTGTGGCCAACTCATCGACGTCGGGGATGTCCGGGAAGATGGCGTAGATCATCACTACGATACCGCCGGTACCGATGCCCACGATGGATGCAAAGACGTAGACGGCCCACGCGGGGCTCGCCGGCGTGATCAGCCCGCTCACGACCATCGCCGCCATCCAGATACCGGCGCCGACCATATAGCCGGTCCGCTTGCTCGTGTGCCGGCTTAGCCAACTGTAGAAAGGCAGTGAAACAACCTGGGCGACCAGAAGCGTGCCATTGACGAAGCTCACCTCACCCCCGCGCAGCAAGTGGTACTTCATATAGTAGACGACGATACTGCTCACCGCGTCAATGGCGACGAAGGCGAGCAGATACATGAGCAGCGCCATCACGAACGTCTTCGTTTGGAACGGCTGTAGGTAGGTCTTGCGCCAGTCGAAGGGCTGCGGCGGTCGTTGGAACTCGGAGCGTTCCCGGGTTGTGAGCACCGTCGCAATGAAGGGCAACGCGAAGATGGCGCCGAAGGTGAGCCCCATCGCGACGTAACCCGTTCGTACACTATCGAAGGCCCCCACGATTTCCAGCGGCACCAGCGCGGCGGCGATGGAGCCGATTGTGGAGAAGAAGATGCGCACGGAGCTGAGGACAGTCCGCTCGTTGTAGTCGAGCGTCAACTCCGACTGCAGCGCGTTGTAGTTGAGCATCACGATGCTGACGATGGTCGAGAAGAAGAGGTAGGTAGCTACGACGAAGAGAAAGCGCGAGGTCTCGCTGGGGAGTGACGTGGGATAGAAGAGCGCGAAAAACGAAAGGAAGACCAACGGCACGCCCGCCAGCAGATAGGGCCGGCGCCGGCCCATTCGGGTGCGCGTCCGGTCAGCAATCACGCCCTCGAAGGGATCGGTGATCGCGTCGTAGACCTTGCTGATGAGGATCACCGTCCCGGCCAGCCCCGGGCGGATTCTGACGACGTCGGTGAGGAAGACCAAGTAGTAGAAGCTGATCAGCGTCCCTGCCCCGCCGCCATAGATGTCGCCGAGGCCATAGCCGATCTTTTGCAGCAGTGTGAGTTCGCGGTTGGTGTCGTTGGTCATCGTCTCTCCAGTTGCAGAATCAGCGAATGAGCGAGTCAGCGAGAAAGCGAGCCGGTCCCATAGTCGCTGACCGCTCCGATATCGAACGGACCGCGGGCATCCTGCCCGCATGCGCGCAGCGTCGCC
>JAFGNI010000738.1 GCA_016927095.1 Anaerolineae bacterium
GGCTCCCAGAAGAGCGGCAGCGTCGGGACCTGCTCGGCGTAGTAGTCACCCAACTCCTGGTAGAGCGCTTCGCGCTCTGCAGGGTCGGACGCAGCGGCAGCGCTCTGCAGGAGGTCGTCCATCCGCTCATCGCAGTAGTTCACACCGTTGTCGGGTGACTGGACACAGGAGGCAAAGGGCGTGAGCCAGTTGTCAGGATCGGCGAAGTCGGGGAACCAACCCAGGATGAAGACCGGGTAGGCCTGACCCTCGACGAAGCTGTCCACGTACTCAGCCCAGTTCTGGGTGTTGAGGTTGACGACCATCAGGCCGGTCTCCTCAAGCTGCTCCTTCAGGACCTGCATCACATCTGCCGTGGTCGTACCGTAGTGCTCAGGAGGATACCAGAGGTCGAACTCGAAGGGGTTCTCCTCAGTGAAACCAGCACCCTCAAGCAGCTCGATCGCCATATTCAGGTCGCGCGTACCGTACTTGTCCAGGAATGGCTCGGTCGCGTACGGATAACCAGGCGGGACCATATGATAGGCGGGGATGTTGCGGCCCTCGAAGACACGGTCCACCAGGACCTCACGGTCGATGGCGGCAGCAAAGGCCTGTTTGAGCTCAGGCGTCCATTCCGTCACCACAGGGCCCATCGGCTCTTCCGTGGGTTCCTCGGTGGGTTCCTCCACCGGCTCTTCAGTCGCGGTGGGCGCTTCGGTGGGCTCCTCAGTCGGTTCCTCAGCCGGCTCCTCCGTCGCAGGTGGGGCGGCGGTAGGCGTCGGTGAAGGCGTGCCACAGGCACTGAGCAGCACGGCAAACAGCACGAAGGCTGTTAGCAGACTAAACAGAGTCTTGCGGGACATTCTTGTTCTCCTTCCGTAAATGTTCTTTGGCTGACTCATTTCTGGCTATACGACATATCGGTTCGTACTCAGTCCATCCCCCCTTTCCAGCGCCTGGCACCGTGTACGTCCCCCTCAAGACCGCGCTGAGCCGTCTCAAGCACGACAGCGGTCTTGCTAGCCGCCAGGCACAATTAATAAGTATAGCGCAATTTCCCCAAAAGGCACCCTGCCCTTCTAGGCGGTACTGTGTCCCTTGGTCAGGAGATGCTCGGGCCTGGGGGCCGACACAACAGGACAGCTCACTTCCACGCTCGCGACGGATCCCCAAGCCCGACGCAGTCGGGCCCCGCTCTGCAGTCTTGAGGTCGGATTTCCTGAGGCAAGGACACAGTTCCCTCTAGGCAGCGGACTCCCCCTCAGAAAGGCCGAATTGCAGCCTAACCATGCGACTAGGCAAGTCACCTCAGCTGGCACGAAGAGCCCCCAGCTACAAAGCTGGGGGCCGGGCCTTCCTGTCACACAGCGCTACGAAACCGCGCTCAACGCGTCGGCGCCCCTGCCTCGAGGCCCAACGCCTCCTGGAGGGCGTTCTGTACCTCGTCAGGAAGCACTGGCTTGAGTGGGTTGCGCCGCAGCCAGCGCTTCAACTCTGCAGCGCGCAGGGCCGGCATCGGTGCCGCCTCAGCATCGACAGTGAGCACAACGTCCGGATGGGTGAACACGACCACACCGCGCACAGGCACCTGCGCCGCGTGCGCCGTCAGCCGCTTTGAGAGATCGCGCTTGACCATCTCGACCTCCGCATCCGCCAGCCGGTCCGGACGCCCCAGCGACTCCTGTCCTGCAAAGCGTCGCAAAATGCCGAGGTGTTGCTTGTGCTGCCACCGCCCGTTCTGATAGGCAATCTCACCCGCTTGTGACTTCACCGAGATCACAGTGAGCCCGCCGGGCTCAACCAGGACAAAGGGAGAGGCAAGCTCGTAGACCAGCAGCGTGTACTCGCTGCTGAGTCCCTTCAGCGCCTCAGGCACCCGCTTGTGGTGGGCGTTTGGCCCGACATACCGCTCACCCAGGTAGCTCCCCGTCAGAGACACCAGAAAACCTACCCAGACGAGGGCCATCGTGCCCCAGATCCATTCGGGCTTCATGAACACCAGGACTGTCGAAACGACCAGCAGCAGCAATCCGACCAGTGGCGCGCGCTCACCGATCTTGCGGCGGATCCTGATATGCGATTCGTTGGCGATGACCTCCACGGAAACCTCCCTCTGAACCTTGTGCCCCGGCGTCGCTGCTACTGTGACGGGCGCCCCCCTCGCGCCAATCCGCAGTCTGCCTACAGCCCTTCCTTGATCGTCGAGATGACATTAGCCGCCACGGCCTCTCGAGCTCGCAATACCGCTTGCTTCACCGCTCTGGCATTCGACCGCCCGTGGCCGACGATGACCACACCGTTGACCCCCAGGAGCAACCCGCCGCCGACCTCGGCATAATCCAGTCGCTTCGCCAGCTTACGCAGCGCGGGATAGAGCAAGAGCAGGCCGGGCAGCGCCAAGACCAAACCGGGTACCATCAGCACGAGGCCAATCTTGGACCAGACCGGCCCCAACAGATCCCGCTGGATCAGGCGCTTGAAGAACGAGGCAACGGCCTCTGCCGTCTTGATGTGGATGTTGCCGGTAAAACCGTCGGTCACGATCACGTCGGCCTCGCCCTTGACGGCCTCCTTCGGTTCCACGTTGCCCACGAAGTTGAGACCGCTCTCCTTGAAGGCGCCGAAAGCCTCGCGGAGCACCATCGTGCCCTTCTCCTCCTCCTCGCCATTCGCGAGCAGGCCGACACGGGGATTCGTGATCCCCAACACACGCTCCGCATAGACGGCGCCCATCCGCGCAGACTGCAGCAGAATCTCTGGCGTTGGATCGGCCGTGGCCCCCATATCCAGGAAGACCGCAGGGCTGAAAGTCAGGGGATAGACGGTGCACAGCGCCGGACGTCGCACGCCGCGGATACGCCTAAGATCGAAGATCGCCGACGCTAGACAGGCGATGGTGTTGCCCGCGGAGACGAAGGCATCGGCCTCACCGTCCCTAACCAGCCGCATGCCCACCCGGATGGATGAGTCCTCCTTCTGTCGCACGGCGTCTGAATGGTCCTTCATCGTGAGCACCTCAGACGCGTGGACGACTCGGATATTCGTACCCGCGGTGTCGTGCTTGGCCAACTCTGATCGCACCTGCTCCTCGGGTCCGACGAGGATGATCTCGTCTCCCCAGGCCTTGGCGGCCATCACGGCGCCCTCCACATCGGGGCCAGGACAGGTGTCTGTGCCAAAGGCATCCACAACGATGCGCATGATAAGCTCCTCCAGTCTACCGGTGGATCAGTGAGGCAAGGATGATACCATAAGGTCGCGATATCGCAGCCGGGTCAGGCTCCCCAGAACCAGGACGGCTCCTCATCCTCCCCTGAAGTCTCGTCGGACGACGGCACTAGCCACGGCTCATCTTCCGACATAGACGCGAGCCCAGACGCCGGCAGTGAGCGCCCATCCAACCACCGCGATACCACTAAGGGTAAGTCCGACCCCGGCCCTTGCACGACACGCGGGTCCGGGAGTGAGTCCACAAAACGATGCCCGTAGCGCTTGGTCAGCAACCGGCGGTCAAGGACCACCACGACGCCTTGGTCCGACGCCGTACGAATCAAACGTCCGAACCCCTGAAGGAATCTCAACACCGCCTCGGGCACCATGAATTGGCCAAAGGGATCCTCATAGAGCTGAGACCGGGCCGCCACGATGGGGTCATCCGGCACGTCGAAAGGCAGCTTCACAATCACCAGGCAAGACAGCGCCTCGCCGGGCACGTCGATACCCTCCCAGAACGAACGGGTGCCCATGAGGACGACCCTATCACCGGTACGGAAGCTCTCCAAGAGCTGCGCGCGTGAGGTGCCGGTGCCTTGGGCCAGCACCGTGATCCCCTCCTGCGCGAGGGGCTGGGTGATCGCACTCGTCGCAGCCTTGAGCTGGCTGTACGAGGTGAACAGCGCCAACGCCCGTCCCTCCGTTGCCCTGAAGAGATCGATCAGCGTTGCGTCAACCGCCTTCTGGTACCCGGTCGTCTGAGGCTCCGGGATGTCAGAGACCGCGTATAGCAGCGCAACCGAGGGATAGTCGAAGGGGGAGCCGAGAGCCAGCTCTCTCACCTCAGGGTCGACACCCAGTCGCTGACGGAGATAATCAAAGCTGCCGTCGATCCGCAGCGTAGCCGACGTGAGGATCACAGAGCGGTTCTTCACAAAAAGGTTATCGTGGATGAGTGGGCCTACATCCAAGGGCACAGTGTTGACGGTGAACGGGCGGTTGGGGCGCGTCTCCATCCAGGAGATGGCGTTCTCACCAGGCTCCAAGATGAACTGCCGCAACTCCTCACCCGCAGCCGCGAGCACCCGATGGATGCCCAAAAGACGCACCCGGGCGCTTTCCAGCCTCGATTCATCGTCGCTCGGCGTCGCGGCCGGCGAATCCCCTCCCATGCCCTCCCCTAGCGTA
>JAFGNI010000165.1 GCA_016927095.1 Anaerolineae bacterium
ACCGAGACGGTGGCGCTGAGCCTGCCGGGGATCACCCTGGAAGAGGGCACGGTCTACACGGTCTACGCGATGGGCTTCGCGGGTGGTAGTGAGCCCGCCCTGACCGCCGTCATCAGTGTAGACGCCCAGCGCGGCGCGATGCTGCCCGCAACCGGTGACGCAGGTGTCGCACTCTACATCGGCCTGGTTGCCGCTGGCTTGGGTCTGCTGGCCCTGGGTACAGGCTATCGCAAGCTAGCCCTGCAGCGCGTAAGCCAGTAATAGACAAGGCATCACGTCTGTAACGCCAAACCACTAGAGAGACTGGAGGAGATGAGGGTTCCCTCATCTCCTCTTTGTTTGAGGACAAGTGCGCATCGAAGATAATGGATTTATCGGGACGTGGAGGTACAGGCATGGCTATCTGGTGGATACGTCGAGACCTTAGGTTGACAGACAACACGGCACTGAGCGCGGCGCTGGAGCGCGCGGATGGTGTCGTGCCGGTCTTTGTGCTGGATCCCGAGCTGTTGGCATCGACCTACGTCGGGAACAAACGGCTTGCTTTCCTGTTCGACGGACTCCGTGCTCTAGATGCTGACCTGCACAAGCTGGGAAGTCGCCTGGTGGTACGGAGGGGGGATCCGGTCGGGGCACTGGCCCAGCTTGTTGAGGAGACGGGCGCCAGTGCGATCTATGCCGAGGAGGACGTCTCCCCCTATGCCCGGCGTCGAGATGCCCGCGTTGGTGAAGCGCTGCCTCTCCACCTGACAGATGGACTGACGGTGCACCCGCCGGATGCTGTTCTGAAGAGCGACGGGGATCCGTACGTCGTCTACACACCCTACAGTCGCACCTGGAAGTCGCTCCCGATGCCCCACACCGAGTCGCTGCTCCCCGTTCCAGAGGCGCTGCACACGCCTGATGGTTTGGCATCGCAGGAGATCCCTGCGACTCCAGCGCTGCCGGACGGCGTCCCCTTCGAGGCGGGGGAGAAAGCGGCGGAATGGCGGCTAGAAGCGTTCGCCGATGAGCTGATCTACGACTACAAGGACGGTCGTGACCGCATGGATCTGGCAGCGACATCACGCCTCTCTCCATACTTGCGCTTTGGGATGATCTCCACGCGGCGCGCGGTCGTTGCAGCGTTAGCTGCCAAGGAGGCGGCAAAGACAGACGCGGCACGGCGCGGCGCCACGATCTGGCTTGACGAGCTGATTTGGCGCGAATTCTACATTTCGATTCTCTTCCACTTCCCCGAAGTTCGCCGATACAGCTTTCGTCCCGAATATCGTAACCTGGCCTGGCAGAATGACCCTGATGACTTCGCTGCGTGGCAGGCTGGGGAGACGGGTTATCCCGGGGTGGACGCCGCGATGCGACAGCTCAAGACATTGGGCTGGATGCACAACCGCGCGCGTATGATCGTCGCCTCGTTCCTGACGAAGGATCTTCTGATTGACTGGCGTTGGGGCGAGCGCCACTTCATGCAACACTTGATTGACGGCGATCCAGCGGCAAATAACGGCGGATGGCAATGGTCGGCGGGCACCGGCACCGACGCTGCGCCCTATTTCCGGATCTTCAACCCGGTGCTGCAGAGTGAGAAATACGATCCCCATGGCGACTACATCCGGCGCTGGGTGCCGGAGCTAGCGGATGTGCCGGCGAAGTACATCCACGAGCCGTGGAAGATGCCGGAGGCCGAACAGCGTGAGGCCGGATGCGTGATCGGAGAGGACTACCCGGCGCCCATCGTGGACCACGGTCAGGCGCGCGAGCGCACGCTGGCAGCCTACAAGGCAGCGAGGGAAACCAATGCGTGACGAGATCAAGCGCCGGCTGGCGCTGGTATTTGGCTTCGTCTTTGTGGACTTGTTGGGCTACAGCCTGATCCTGCCCTTGTTGCCCTACTATGCCGATACCTTTGGGGCGACGCTGACGTTGGTGGGCTTGCTCGGCACGTCCAATGCCCTGGCGCAGTTGGTCGCCGCGCCCATCATCGGACGCCTGTCGGACAAGTACGGTCGACGACCGATGCTGATCTTCAGCATCGCCGGCACGGTGGTCAGTTTCCTGCTGTTGGGCTTGGCGCGGACCTTGCCGGTGCTCTTTCTCAGCCGTGTGCTGGACGGCCTCCTGGGTGGCAATATCTCTCTGGCGCGGGCCTATATCACCGATGTGACCGATGAGAAGAACCGCTCTAAAGGATTGGGCATCATCGGCGCCGCTTTTGGGTTGGGTTTCATCATCGGCCCGGCGATGGGCGGTTTTCTCAGCCGCTTCGGCTTCAACGTGCCGGCCTTTGTCGCTGCAGGGCTCTCCTTCGCGAACCTTATCGGGGTGCTGCTGTGGTTGCCCGAGTCGCTCACGGCGGAGCGCAGAGCCGCGATGCACAAGGCGGCATCGTCAAGATTCAACCTTAGGACGCTGGTGAATGCCCTGGATCGCCCGTGTGCGGGTCCGCTTCTGCACGTCTTGCTCTTCTACAGCCTCGCCTTCACGCTCTTCCAATCTAACTTCGCTCTCTTCACCAAGGAGCGACTGGGGCTGGAGGCCCAGGCGACCAGCTTCATCCTGACCTATGTGGGCTTGCTCTCGGTGCTGGTGCAGGGTGTAGCCGTCGGCAGGTTGACGGACCGGTTCAGCGAGCGCCAACTGATCGTGGTGAGCGCGATCATCCTGGCGCTTTCGCTCACAGCGTGGGCCTTCGTGCCCAATGTGCCGGCGCTGCTTGTCGTGTTGGCGCCTATCGCCCTATCCGGCGGCGTGCTGAATGTGGCCTTGACCAGCCAGTTGACCAAGTCTGTCTACCGAGATGAGGTGGGCGGGACATTGGGGCTGTCGTCGTCCCTGCAGACGCTGGCGCAGATTGTGTCGCCGGGCCTGGGGGGGCTCCTCCTGGACACGCTGGGGACGTGGTCGGTGGGCGTCCTGGCGGGGCTCGTGATGGCGTGGACCCTTTCCGTCGCGCGGCGCCGCGTGCTGTCGATCTCGGAGACTGAGATGGTGAGCTGCAGCGCCTCGCCCTCCGTTCAGGCAAGTGCTGTTCAGCAATAGGAGAGATGCAGTGAAACGTTGGCTCAAAGTCGTCCTGATGGGGATAGGTGTCTTGCTCCTAGTTCTATCGGTGGGGCCTTTCTTGGTGCCCGTGCCGCCCTTGGAGGACACGGTCCCCGTAGAGGCGCTGGCTGATCCTGACAGCCTATTCATCGATGTCGACGGGCTGACCGTACACTACAAGCGGATGGGACAAGGCGAACCTACGCTGGTGCTCCTGCACGGCTTCGGCGCAAGCACCTTCTCGTGGCGGGAGGTGATGGCGCCGCTGGCCGAGCTGGGCACGGTTATTGCCTTCGATCGTCCGGCGTTTGGGCTCACGGAGCGCCCTGTGCGGGGCACCGAGGCCTGGCCCAGCTACAATCCCTACAGCTACACCTCACAGCCGCAGCTGGTACTGGGGCTGATGGATGCGCTGGGTGTGGAGCGGGCCATCTTGGTCGGCAACTCGGCTGGGGGCACCGTCGCGGTCCAGACCGCACTGCTGGCACCGGAACGCGTCGACGCCCTGGTGCTGGTGGATGCCGCGATCTACACAGGTGGTGGAACGCCGCCGATCGTGCGCCCGCTGCTGAATACGCCACAAATGGACCATCTCGGCCCCCTGATCGCGCGCCAGATCCGCGAATGGGGCATTGAGTTTGGACGGTCGGCTTGGCACGATCCCGACCGCATACCGCTGGAGTTCTGGGAAGGGTATCAGAAGCCGCTGCGCGCCGAGAACTGGGATCGGGCGTTGTGGGAGCTCACGCGCTCCTCGCGACGGCTCGATCTAGCCTCTCGCTTGGATGAGTTGACGTTGCCGGCGTTGGTGATCACGGGCGATGATGACCAGATCGTGCCGGCGGAGCAGAGCATCCGTCTCGCCGGCGAGCTGCCGGATGCCAGCCTCGCGGTGCTGGAAGCGTGCGGGCACGTGCCCCAGGAGGAGTGCCCCGCGCTCTGGTTGGACGCTGTTGAGGGCTTTGTCGATGAACTACACCAGGAGGGATGATCATGAAAACTGCATTGATCTGGGGAGCGAGCGGCGGGATCGGACGCGCTTTGACAGAACTGCTTGACCGGCGCGCCTGGACGGTAGTGGGTGTCTCAAGGCATCCTGACGACCTGGCGGACCTTACCCCGCATGCCATTAAGGCTGATGTCACGGACGCAGGCCAGGTCAGGCGCGCTGTGGAGATGGTCGGCCGCGTTGTTCCGGAGGTGGACCTCTTTGTCTATGCTGCAGGCAAGATCACATCCGATCGCGTCAAGCACCTGGACGCAGACGCCTGGCACACCGTGTTGGCGGCGAACCTGACGGGTGCATTCTTGACGACGCAGGCCAGCTTGGATGTGCTCTCGTCAAGCGCCCACCTCGTCTACATAGGCGCCTATGATGAGCGCCTGCGTCTGCCAGGGCTCTCGGCCTATGCGGCGTCAAAGGCGGGGCTGGAAGCCTTCACGGAGGTCTTGGCCAAAGAGCACCGGCGTATGCGGGTGACACTGGTTCGACCAGCTGCCGTGGACACGGCGTTTTGGGATCAGGTGTCCTTCAAATTGCCTTCGGGTGCCTTGATGCCGGTGGCCCTGGCTGAGCAGATTCTGGAAGCTTACGAAAGCGACCACAGCGGGACACTGGATCTGTAGTGACAGCCTTGCTTTTGATGGGGATGCGAGCATACTAACTGTATGCTGCAATCCAACATTCTCACAGAAACCGAGTCGGCCATTCTTGGCGTTGAGCGTCACTGGCTGACCAAGCTCCAGGTGGCGCTGGCACGCTTCCCTGCCTCGGATGAGGACCGTGCAACGCTGGAACAGTCGGTGCGCCAGCTCGACGAGCTCTTCCTGCTAGTCGTCGTGGGAGAGTTTAACGCCGGGAAGAGCGCGCTGATCAACGCGCTCTTTGGCCAGCCATTGCTGGAGATGGGCGTTACGCCAACGACGACGCGCATCCAGCTTCTCCGTCACGGCAGTAGCCTGCAGCGTGTGGCCCAGGACGCCGACGTCGACATCCTCTCGGTGCCCAACCCGCTGCTCCGTGAGATCACGATCGTGGACACGCCCGGCACCAACGCCATCTACCGGGAGCACGAGACCATGACGCGCGAGTTCATCCCCCGGTCCGATCTGGTGCTCTTTGTGACCTCTGTCGATCGACCGTTCACAGAGAGCGAGCGCGCCTTCTTGGCCCTGATCCGGGAGTGGGGCAAGAAGGTGGTCCTCATCGTCAACAAGATCGACATCCTGGAAGAAGCACGGGAGTTGGCGTCCATTGAGGTGTTCATCCGGGAGAATGCGCAATCCCTCTTGGGGTTCTCGCCGGACATCTTCCCCGTCTCCGCACGCACGGCGCTGCGCGCGAAGGAGACTGGGGATGCCGTTGCGCTTGCCGAGAGCCGGATGGCTGCCCTGGAGTCCTATATTGCCCGTCGCTTGGACGAGCGGTCGCGCGTGAAGCTCAAACTGCGCAACCCGTTGGGCGTGGGCCTGCATCTCATCGACCGCTACCTTCAGGTTGCAGGAAGCCGGCTAGGCCTTCTTGAGGAGGATTTTGCGGTCCTTGACAACGTGGCTCAGCAGCTCACGACCTACGAGGCGGATATGGTCCGCGACTTTGGTCTGCGCCTCTCTGATGTGGACCGCGAGCTGCAGGCCTTCGAGAACCGGGGGATGGCCTTCTTTGACGAGATGATGCGGCTGGGGCGGTTCTTCGACCTTCTGGATAAGCACAAGCTGGAGGCCCAGTTCCGTGCGGAGGTCATTGCCGACGTCCCCGATGCCATTGAGGCGCGGGTCGAGGCGATCACCGCGTGGTTGGTCGAGCGCAACCAGGAACAGTGGCGGATGGTGATGGAGCGTGTCCGGCGCCGCAAGTACGTCCATGCTGAGGCGTTGCTAGGTGATATACCGGATACGTTCGAGATGAACCGTGAGGGGCTCATCGAGAGCGTCAGCCGTTCCGCCCAGCAGGCGCTGCAGACCTATGACCGGCGAGCGGAGGCCTACCGCATTGCGCAATCGCTGCAGCGCGCGGTGGCTAACACCGCACTGGTCGAGGTGGGGGCGGTGGGACTCGGGACGTTGATCACCGTGATCGCCAGCACCACGGCGCTGGATGTCACCGGCATCCTGGCGGCGGGGACGATGGCCGTATTGGGGTTCCTGGTGATCCCCAGCCGGCGCCGGCGGCTCAAAGCGGAGCTCCGGGAGAAGATCGAAGGCGTGCGGACCAACCTGATGGCAACGCTGACGGCGCAGTTTGAGGGCGAGGTCGCCACAAGTCTCGCCGAGATTCGGGGGGCGGTTGAGCCCTATACGCGCTTCATCCGCTCCCAACAGCGCCAGTGGCAGGAAGCCAGGGAGGAGCTGCTCACCATCCAGAAGTGGCTGAAGCGCCAGCAATCGGAGATTGATGCGCTGTCCTAGTGCTTAGCCCTGACCTGGGATCTTGTTTGTCACGGGGCGCGCACTGGCGCCCCGTTTCTGTTGGGAAAAGTTGATGGAAGCCAACTCTCTCAACCCATCTCAACATCAATGCTAACCAACCTCGACCGTTGTTCTGCAGGTTTCTGTAATAGATTGAGGAAGATACCGAGAAAGCAAAGGAGGCGAAGGCATGAAGGAACTTACGGGCAAGCGCGTTGCGATATTGGCTGAGGAGCTCTTTGAGGATCTCGAATTGTGGTATCCCCTTCTCCGTATGAAGGAAGCCGGCGCCGATGTCACGGTGATCGGCACCGGCAGTGCGGATCGCTACACCGGCAAGTATGGGCTGTCGGTCAAGGTGGATCTGGCTGCGGACGCAGCATCTGCCGCTGACTTCGACGCCGTCATTGTTCCCGGTGGCTACGCCCCTGACCGGCTGCGGCGCTACGCCTCAGTGCTCAAGCTCGTGCGAGAAGTGTTTGATGCCGGCGGGCTGGTGGCGATGATCTGCCACGCTGGGTGGGTTCCGATCTCCGCCGGGATCGTCGACGGCAAGAACGTCACCTCGGTTTCGGCTATCAAGGACGACCTTGTCAATGCTGGGGCTCACTGGGCCGATCAAGCCGTCATCAAGGATGGCAATCTGATCAGCTCGCGTTCACCGGACGATCTGCCTGTTTTCTGCCCGGCCATCATCGCGGCATTGGCACGCAACGATGGCTAGCGCGCTCTTGATATCGCAGACACCTGCCAAAGACGAGGCTACCTCGATGAATGTGACCCGATTTGAGGACGCTGTCGCGATGGCGCAGGCACGCCAACACGTGTGGATCAGTACGGCTGACGCGCTGGGCGTGCCGCATATCGCCTCGGTGGGGGACTTCCGCGTTGAAGACGGGGGCACCATCGTGTTGAGCGATTGGGCGTGTCCTGTGACGCTGATGAACCTGAAGTCCAACACCAGCATCACGTTGGTGGTCTGGGATGTCAACACCGACCAAGGGTATCAGATCCTGGGTCAGGTGGAAGATATCAAGCCCTTGGCTCGCATCAGCGAGGACGGGCTTGCTGAGGCTACTGTTGGCGATCGTGAGCTGTGGGTGAAACCTCATCAGGTCTATGCTTTCAGCCACGCCCCTCACGACGACGTGGAGGCGATCCCGCCGGGCATGACGTACACGCGTCTCGATCATAGCATCGGCTCCTCGCTCTAGATACCTGCTCTCGATCAGTTGCACGCTATGGGCCACGAGGATTTGGCCCGCGCTCTACGTCGATGCGGGCACACCGGGAAAGGCTGGATATGACCACTATCAATGTGTTGCTGGGCTTACTCCTGCTCCTCCTTGGACGCCAACTCTACTGGCTCTTTGTCGGTGGGCTGGGGTTTGTGACGGCAGTGGAACTGGTGACGCGCCTGTCTGTCGCCTGGCCGAACTGGCTGGTGTTGCTCGTAGCAGTATTTGCCGGGATCACCGGTGCCCTCCTGGCGATCTTTCTGCAGGAGGCCGCCGTGGGCATTGCGGGCTTCTTGGCGGGTGGCTTCGTGGCCTTGGGCTTCCTGGATATCCTAGGGGCACAGTCGCCCGCCCTCACCTGGATCGTGGCGGTCATCGTTGGCGTCACTGGCCTGATCCTCGCGATCGCCCTCTTTGACTGGGCGCTGATCATCCTCTCGTCGCTCACCGGCGCGTCACTCCTGGTGCGTGGTTTCGCTTTCAGCCAACCCGCGGCCTTGTTGGTCTTCGTCTTGACAACCGTGGCAGGTATCATCGTGCAGGCCCGCGCGTGGGACCGCACGCAGCACGCAAGATAGCCTGGGAGGTGATCTTGCTGCAAACGACCAGCCGCCGGGCCGTTCGCCTAGGCGCGATAGCTGTCGCCGCCTTTATGCTCCTGACAGCCTGTGACCGCGTGCCCGGTAGTCCCACGAGCGCTGCAACAGAGCCGGCGATACCGCCAGAGATCACCGCGTCAGGGCCATCGCAGTCAGTGCCCACAGCACCGGCGACGCCAGCGGTGGCTGACGTGACCGCTCTTGAGGTCACCGGCGATGCCCAGGCCTATCGCTTTGCGGTTGAGGTAAGCAGTCCGGATCTGGGCTGCGACCTGTACGCGGATTGGTGGGAGGTCCTGCGCGAGGACGGTACGCTGGTCTACCGGCGCATTCTGGCGCATAGCCACGTTGACGAGCAGCCTTTTGTGCGGTCTGGAGGCCCTGTGGCAATCGGGCCCGATACCGTTGTGGTGGTGCGGGCGCATATGCACCCGACCGGCTACGGCGGTGCGGCACTGAGGGGGACCGTGGCGGGCGGCTTTGCAGAGGCGGATGTTGCGGCGGACTTCGCAGCAGAAGTGGAAGATAGCGCGCCCCAGCCCGAGAGCTGTGCGTTCTAGGGGCCGGATGGGCTGGACGGTATGAAGGACTGGCAGAAGACGATCGCGCCTTGGGTACGCCGGGTCGAGAGAGTCTACGATAGACTGAAGTACGGGCTCTATGGGGCGTTAGGTGGGCCCGGCGCTGTGAAGATCGTGCCTTACCGGGGATATGGCACCGCGGAGAAGCTGTTCCTGATGGGCCGCGTCCTGAAGGACCGTGGCATCAACGCTGCAAGCGAGCACGATAGCCTCTGGCGCAACCTCATCAATATGGCGAAGCGGATGGCCAGCCGGGAGGTCCCGCACGCGCGATTGCTGGCCCGGTTTCGTGACGTTGAGAAGGAGGTCACTGCCGACGAGGAAGGTATGTTCCGCGTCTGGATTGAGCCTCGCCAGCCGCTGACGGCGCATCAGATGTGGCAGACGGTAGACCTCGTTCTCTTGGAGCCCTCCGGCGACCCGGAGCAGGGCCCGGTGCGCGCCACCGGGAAGGTCTTGGTGCCGGCGCCCACCGCCACCTTTGGGGTCATCAGCGACATCGATGATACGGTGTTGCAGACCGGTACGCCGCATATGCTTCAGATGCTGCGTAACGTCATGCTCGGCAATGCGCGGACACGGTTGCCCTTGCCGGGGGTTGCGGCCCTCTATCAAGCTCTGCACGCGGGCCGGACTGGGCACGATGCGAACCCGCTGCTCTATGTATCAAACAGCCCTTGGAACCTATACGACCTCTTGGTGGAGTTTTTCCAGTTGCACGACATACCTGTTGGGCCGGTGTTGTTCCTCCGGAACTGGGGGGTCTACGAGGATGAACTGTGGCCGACCGATCAGCGGAAACACAAACTGCCGGTCATCCGGCAGATGATGGATCTCTACCAGGATCTGTCCTTCATCTTGATCGGCGACAGCAGCGAGTCCGATCCCGAGATCTACTACGAGATCGTCCGGCAGTATCCGGGGCGGGTGCTCGCCATCTATGTGCGCAACGTAGGAAAGGATCTGGAACGTCCTAGGGCGATCCGGCGATTGGCAGAACGCGTCGTCGAGGCCGGGAGCGCGCTGGTCCTGGCCGATGACAGCCTTGCGCTGGCCCGACATGCCCTCAGGCAAGGCTGGATCAGATCCCAGGCCCTGCAGGAGATCGCAGATCAGGCCTATGGAAGACCAACGTGACCCCGCCTTATGCACTGAGTTCAGAAGCGGAAGCAACGTGGCCCATCATTTGACAACCGGCATCCCCAAGTAAGATTGAGCCTGTAACACAACGATGGTCGCATTCGTGCCATTCCCTCGGCCCTTAGGCAGGCGGCATAGCCTGGCGGTGCCAAGGTGGGGTGCTCGGTGAGTTTGTCTGGCGCAACGCATTCATATCCCAGTGGAGGAAGTGTACCGTGAACCGTAAGAACCTCTTGATTGTGACGGCGTTTCTCATTATCGTCGCCGCCTTAATCGTGATCTTCGTTGAGGCGCGCGCTGAGCCTGTTGAGGCCCTCAGCCAGAAGTGGGGCATATCAGGGCATGCCAACTGGACATCCGAGTCGTTTGTCCATTGGGATGAGGATGAGCCCCCGGTCATCCCGGTAAACTGTGCCAAGTGCCACAGCACCTATGGCTATCTGGATTTCCTGGGTGAGGATGGGACGGCGGCGGGGACGGTGGACGCCGAGGCCCAGACCGGTTCGGTGATCTTCTGCAATGTCTGCCACAATGAGTCGGCCCACGCGATGACGGCGGTGACATTCCCGTCGGGCGATGAGATCACCGGTCTGGGACCTGAGGCCTCGTGTCTCGTATGCCATCAGGGTCGCCAGTCGACGGTGAGCGTGAATGAGGCCATTGCCGGGCTGCCGGATGATGAGATGTCTGAGGACCTTGGCTTCATCAACGTTCACTACTATGTCGCCGCCGCGACCAAGATGGGAACGGAAGTCCGAGGCGCGTACGAGTATGCTGGTCGCGCCTATGCCGGTTTCTTTGAGCACGCTGCTCAAGTGCGATGGTGCCCGGAGTGTCACGACCCGCACA
Source organism: Anaerolineae bacterium (assembly GCA_016927095.1). The sequence goes on from JAFGNI010000165.1 coordinate 10,858, forward strand.
GCTTGGCCATCACGCCGGATGAGTGCAGCCCCTGCCACCTGAACGTCGTCAACTACGGGGACCTGCGCGACATCCGTACGAGCCCGGCTGATTACGACGGTGACGGCAATGTGACTGAGGGCGTGGATGGGGAGATCGCAGGCCTACATGCTGCGCTCTACGCCGCCATTCAGGACTACGCAGCCTCAGTCCTCGATGCGCCGATTGTCTATAGCCCAGATAGCTATCCTTACTACATGAATGACACAGACGGTGACGGCGAAACCGATGCTGAGGAGATCAGTGGCGGCAACAGCTATGGGAGTTGGACGCCGCGGTTGGTGCGAACGACCTATAACTACCATTTTGTGCAAAAGGATCCGGGGGCCTTCGCCCACAATCCTGCCTACATCGTGCAGATACTACACGACAGTCTTGAGGATCTCAGCCAGGCAGTCCCGGTCGATATGTCCTCTTTCGTCCGTCCCTCTGAGTCAGGTCAAACGAACTAGGATACAGCCATGACAATCAACATGCCCACACAACCACGTGCGACGGTGAACACCCAGAGATTGGCGATCAGCCGGGCCTTCTGGATTGCCGTCTATGTTCTGATGATCGTCTCCCCACTCATCATCCTGGTGCTGGGGGGGCGACCGATAGAGCGCGAACCGTTGCGCGAACTCTCTGTGATCCTGGCCTTTGTCGGCTTTTCCTTGATGGGGTTGCAGTTCGTGCCGACAGCGCGCCTGCCCATGTTCTCGAATCTCTTCGATATGGACACGCTCTATGCGCTACATCACAGGCTGTCCATTGCCGCCTTCGTGGCGGTATTGGCACATCCTATCCTGCTTTTTGTCAACAACCCCTTCACGTTGCGGCTGCTCAATGTCTTCACGGCGCCGTGGCGGGCGCGGGCAGCCGTCGCCGCTACGTTGTTCCTCATCGTGCTGGTGGTCACATCGGTCTGGCGCAAGCAGCTTGAAATCCACTATGAAGCTTGGCACTGGGTGCACGACATCCTCTCGATGCTGATCGCGGGGTTTGCGCTCTATCACATCTTCAAGATCAACTACTACACAGCTGTGCCGGCGCAGCGTATCCTGTGGATTGTGCTCGCCGTCCTGTGGGCCATGATGATTGGCTACACTCGCCTTGTGAGACCCTGGATGCTGCTACGGCGCCCTTACGAAGTGACAGAGGTGAAGGAGGAATACGGCGAAGCCTGGACATTGACCGTGAAGCCGGTGGGCCATCGGGGTCTCATCTTCCGACCTGGGCAATTCGCCTGGCTGGTAGCCTGGAAGTCGCCCTTTGCGATCAGCTACCATCCGTTCTCGTTTTCCTCGAGCGCGGTGCAGCCCGAGCGGCTGCAGTTCACGATCAAGGAGTTGGGGGATTGGACTAACACGGTCAAGGAGATGGCTGTGGGCAAGACGATCTATGTCGACGGTCCCTACGGCGTCTTCGGCCCGGACATGCACGATGCCCCTGGCTACGTCTTCATCGCCGGCGGGAGCGGCGTAGCGCCGTTCATGAGTATGTTGCGTACCTTTGCCGATCGCGGCGACCAGCGCCCCGTGCAGTTCTACTACGGCAACTGGAAGTGGGATACGATTATCTGCCGCGATGAGTTGGCTGCGCTTGAGGAGCGGTTGAACCTGGAGCTTGTTCACGTTCTGGAGGAACCGCCGGAGGGTTGGGAGGGCGAGGTCGGCTATGTCACGCCGCAGCTCCTGGACCGCCGCCTCCCCAGGGCCCGCGCTGACTACGAATACTTCCTCTGTGGGCCATTGATCATGATTGACAAAGTGGAGGAAGCGCTGGAAGGGCTGGGCGTTTCCAAGCGCCGAATCCACTCGGAGAAATACGAGATGGCTTAGGTTATGCCCGTTCTGAATGCTGAAGTTGCGGATATCTTCCGCAAGGTCGCAGACCTGCTGGAGATTGAGGGCGCCAATCCGTTCAGGGTGCGGGCCTACCGGAACGCCGCCCGCACGGTGGAGGAGTTGCCCCGCAGTGTGAACGAGATGGTCGCGGATGATGCGGACCTGACCGAGCTCTCCGGCATCGGCGACGACCTGGCAGCCAAGATCAAAGAGATTGTGCGCACCGGCGGTCTCCAGCAACTGGAGGAGATCGAGGCGCGGACGCCCGCCGAGCTGGCGGAGATGCTCGACGTCGCTGGCTTGGGCCCTAAGCGGGTGCAGCAGATCCACGAGGAGCTGGACGTCAATACGCTCGAGGAGCTGGAGGCGCACGCTGAGGCGGGCGATATCGAGGCACTCCACGGGCTAGGCGAGAAGACACAGGCGAAGATCCTCGAGGAACTCCAGCGGGAGGACGAGAACGCGGGGCGCACGCGCCTTGACAGGGCCGACGAGGTCGCGCAACCCCTCGTGGCTTATCTGCACGATCTTGATAGTGTCGATCGCGTGGAGGTGGCTGGGAGCTATCGTCGCCGGAAGGAGACGGTGGGCGATCTGGACATACTCGTCACCAGTTCTGAAGGCGCAGCCGTGATCACGGCCTTCACGCAGTATGAAGATGTGGACGAGATCATCTCGCAGGGCGAGACCAAATCGACGGTGCTCTTGCGCTCAGGGATGCAGGTCGATCTCCGGGTAGTGCCCAAGGAAAGCTACGGCGCGGCGCTTTTCTACTTCACAGGATCAAAGGCCCACAACGTCGCAATCCGGAATCTCGCTGTGGATCAGGGCCGTAAGGTGAATGAGTACGGCGTCTTCGAGGATGAGGCGCGCATCGCCGGTGAGACGGAGACGGGGATCTATGAGCTGTTCGACCTGCCCTTCATCCCGCCCGAACTGCGGGAGGACCGGGGCGAGATCGAGACGGCTCGCCAGGGAGAGCTGCCCAAGCTGGTGACCCTGGATGATGTCCGCGGCGACCTCCAGGTCCATACAAAGGCCAGCGACGGCAACGCCACGCTGGAGGAGATGGCGGAAGGTGCGCGTGACCTTGGCTACGCCTACATCGCGATCACGGACCATTCGCCGCACCTTGGCGTCACCCAAGGACTGGATGAAGAGGCCTTGCGAGAGCGGATTGAGGAGATAGACGCACTCAACGAGAGCTATCAGGATTTCCGCGTGCTCAAGGGGATCGAGGTCGACATCCTCAAGGATGGCTCCCTCGATCTGTCCGACGATGTCCTCAAGCGCCTCGACATCGTCCTAGGAGCGGTACACTCGAACTTTGATCTGTCGCGCGAGGATCAGACCGAGCGCATGATTCGGGCGATGGACAACCCCAACTTCATGATCTTGGCGCACCCCACGGGCCGGCGCATCGGGAAACGCCCCGGTTACGATGTCGATGTGGAGCGGCTGATTGAGGCTGCCCTGGAGCGCGGCTGTTACATGGAGATCAACGCCAGCCCGGAACGACTCGACTTGAACGACGTCCATGCGCGGATGGCAAAGCAGATGGGGCTAAAGCTGGCTATCTCCACGGATGCCCATCGCGTGAGTGGTCTGCAGACGATGCGCTTCGGCGTGGACCAGGCCCGGCGCGGTTGGCTTGAGGCCAAGGATGTGCTCAATACACTCACCTGGGAGGATCTCAGAGACCAGTTCAAGAGATAATCGTTAGTCCGGACATGCGAAGGGTCAGGGTCTGTGCAGTTGATAGGGACGAGGAGATGTCGTGGGTAACCAACACAAACCTGACATAGTGCTGTCGGAGATCGATAATCTGGAGAGCGCGGGGGACGCAGTGACGGCCCTGCGCGAGGCGATCCGTTACCACAATCACCGCTACTACGTCCTGGATGATCCCGTCATCTCGGACGCCGACTACGATGCCTTGATGCAGGACCTCCGGGCCCTGGAAGAGGCCTTCCCCGAGCTGCAGAGCCCCGATTCGCCGACCCAAGCGGTGGGCGGCGAGCCTCGGGAGGAGCTCGCTACCGTTGAGCATCCCTCCCCGATGCTTAGCCTCAAGTCGGTCTACGAAGCCGAAGATGTCCGCAGTTTCGACGCGACCTGTCGTGAGGAGCTCAGGCGCGAGGATGTGGGTTACGTCGCCGAGCCGAAGTACGATGGCCTCGCCGTGCAACTCATCTACACCGACGGTCAACTCGAGGTAGCAGCCACTCGGGGTGACGGCACCACCGGGGAGGACGTCACTGCCAACGTCAAGACCATCAAAACCGTTCCTCTGCAGTTGCGCCGTCCCGACGACGGGGAGGTTCCCTCGCGTTTGGTCGTGCGCGGCGAGGTCTATATGCCCAAGGCGGCCTTCAACGCGCTCAACCGGGAGCGGCTTGAAGCTGGGGAGGAACCCTTCGCGAACCCCCGTAACGCGGCAGCGGGTTCGCTGCGCCAACTCGATCCCCAGGTCACCGCGGGCCGTCCCCTTGATGTCTTTCTCTACGCCGCCGATGACCTGCCGGATGTTTCCCTTGCAACGCAGTGGGAAGTGCTGCACCGGCTCCGCGATTTCGGCCTGCGGACCAACCTGGAGCATTCGCTGCTGTGTGAGGATGCGGCGGCGCTCCTGGATTACCACGAAAAGATGGGTTCGCTGCGCGATGACCTTCCTTACGAGATCGATGGCGTGGTCTACAAAGTGAACAATCTGGACGACCAACAGACTCTGGGCGTGC
>JAFGNI010000739.1 GCA_016927095.1 Anaerolineae bacterium
GACGCGGGCTTGCTCTTCGAGCCGCGCCCCTATGACTACCGCGAGTTCGACGTCGAGGACTTCGCCTCGGGCTATATGCGCCTGGAGAACGGTGGTTCGCTGGTGCTGCGCACCTCCTGGGCCGCGAATGTTGAGCAGGGTGCCGGGAGCGCTTTCATCCTAGGCACCGAGGGTGGCCTGATGTTCCACCCGCTGCGCTACATCACCAACCAGGGCCACTATATGGTCGAAACCGTGCCGCAGGTTCCACGTGGTTTGGGCAAGGCCTTCAGTGGACACTTCATGCATCACGCGCACGCCATCAAGGTGCTGCGCGGTGAGGAAGAGAAGATCGTCAAGCGCGAAGAGGTTCTGAACGTGATCCGGGCCCTCGATGCGCTCTACGAGTCGGCGGAAGTCGGACACGAAGTCACGATTGGCTGAGTCGTAAATCCAGAAATGCGAGGATAAGGGCAAAGGCGGCGTTCCGGCAGGCTACATTTCTTTGGGACGCTCCCTTTTCCCTTATCCCTCTGTTCCTTTGTTCGTCCGCTGCGGTAGCAAAGGAGATGGATCTGAATGCCTGACTATAAGTTCTACACGAAGCGCCAGTTGGAAGAGGCACTCAGGTTGATCGGAGAGGCGGCCTACGTTGAGATGGCCCCGCTGACGATCCAGGCTTGGTGTACTCGCGAGCCGGTGCCCTTTGACCAGCGCCAGACGGGTGAGGCGCGCTCGCTGAAGGTTGGCGATAGGTGGGGTGACCTCTTCGACTGTGCGTGGTTTCACTTCACCGGTGCGGTGCCGCAGGAGGCGGCGGGCGACCACGTGGTCCTGCTGCTCAACGTCAACGGCGAGATGTGCGTCTTCGACGCGGCGGGCGTTCCTGTCCAGGGGCTCACCCCCGTGGCTTCGGGCTATGACTACAGCCTGGGCAAGCCCGGCAAGCGGGTGCTGGAGTTTGCGGACAAGGCGCTGGGCGGAGAGCCCATCGATGTGTGGGCAGACGCGGGGTACAACGATCTCTTCGGCAACGTCTCCGGCGACGGCACCATCCAGCAAGCGGCGGTGGCGATCTGTCGAGATGCCGTCCGCGACCTCTACTTCGACTTCGAGGTGCTGCTGGACTTCTTGAGGGTGTTGGACGAGGAGAGCCCACGCTACCACCAGATCCTCACCGGGCTGACCGATGTGACGCACGTGCTCTATGGGGGCATCCCCGAGACTGCCGATGAGGCCCGTGCGATCCTCAAGCCGTTGCTCGACCAGGCAGGTGGCGACCCCTCATTGGAGATCAGCGCCGTCGGCCACGCGCATATGGATCTCGCCTGGCTCTGGCCTCTCCGGGAGACCGTCCGCAAGGGCGCGCGCACCTTCTCGACGGCGGTGGCGCTGGCGGACCGCTACCCGGATTACATCTTCGGCGCCAGCCAGCCGCAGTATTTCGCGTGGATGAAGGAACACTTCCCGGCGCTGTATGCGAAGATCAAGGCCAAGGTCGCAGAGGGTCGCTTGGAGCCCCAGGGCGCGATGTGGGTCGAGGCCGACACCAACGTGAGCGGCGGCGAGGCGCTGGTCCGGCAGGTGCTCCACGGCAAGCGCTTCTTCAAGCAGGAGTTCGGCGTCGATCTGGACTACTTGTGGCTGCCCGATGTCTTCGGCTACAGCGCGTCACTCCCGCAGATCTTGCGCAAAGCCGGGGTGACGACCTTCTCGACACAAAAGCTCTCGTGGAGCTTGATCAACGTCTTCCCGCACCACTCCTTCCACTGGGAGGGTATCGACGGCACGAAGGTGCTCACCCATATGCTGCCTGAGGAGACCTACAACAGCCCCGCCGCGCCCCGTTCGGTCCGAAAGATCGAACAGAACTACAAGGACAAAGGTGTCTCGCACCACGCGCTGCTGGTCTTCGGTATCGGGGACGGCGGCGGCGGACCGGGTGAAGAGCACCTGGAGCGGCTGTCGCGGATCAAGAACCTCGCGGGCCTGAGCCCTGTCAAGCAGGAGACGGCAGCCGCGTTCTTCAAGAAGTGGCGTGCGGAGGCCGCTCGCTTCCCCACCTGGGTGGGCGAGCTCTACCTGGAGCGCCACGAGGGCACCCTGACGACGGAGGCGCGCAACAAGTGGTACAACCGCAAGATGGAGTTGGGGCTCCGTGGGCTGGAGTGGCGCGCGATCGCCGCTAACCTGCTCATGGGCGTCGCGTATCCTCACGAGCGCCTCACCGAGATTTGGCGCGAGGTGTTGCTCTACCAGTTCCACGACATCCTGCCGGGTTCGTCCATCAAGCGGGTCTACGATGAGAGCCTGGAGCGCTACGCGGCGATGCATGCCGAGGTGGGCGCCCTGCTGGCTGAGCGCGAGACTGCCATCGCCGACAGCGTCGATACGAGCGCCATGGCGGCACCGGTCGTCGTCCACAACGACCTCTCCTGGGATCGTCGTGAGTGGGTGCGCGCAGGCGACAGGTGGATCTTCGCAGAGGTGCCTGCGATGGGCTACGCCGCCGTTGACGCCGCCGCCCCGGCGCCGGCGGCCTCCGACCTTGCCGCCACGACCACTCGCCTGGAGAACGATCGCCTGACCGTGACCTTTGGCGAGGACGGTACCATCGTGTCGCTCTTTGACAAGGGCTTGGGCCGCGAGATCCTGCCGGAGGGGGCGAAGGCCAACGAGCTCGTGGTCTTCGTCGACCCCGGTGATGCCTGGGATTTCCCGATGGACTATGCCGAGCAGACACCGCGCACGATGGCGCTGGTCTCATCGGAGGCCTGGGTGGATGGTCCGCAGGCGGTCGTGAAGCAGATCTACCGGCTGGGCTACTCCGAGCTGGTCCAGCGGATCACGCTGACCGCCGGCAGTGCCCGCCTGGATTTCGTCACCGACGTCCGCTGGCGGGAGACGCGGTCCATGCTGCGAACGCGCTTCCCGGTGGATGTCCACGCCAACGCCGCGACCTACGAGATCCAGTTCGGACATCTGCAACGCCCGACGCACCGGAACACCACATGGGATCTGGCGCGCGATGAGGTGGCGGCGCACAAGTGGGTGGATCTCTCCCAGCGGGACTTCGGCGTTGCGCTGCTCAACGATTCGAAGTACGGGCACAAGATCAAGGATAACGTGATCGACCTCAACCTGCTGCGCAGCGCCCCCTATCCCGGGTACAACCGGCTGGTCAACGCTGAGTTCCCCGAGGGTGAGCCCCATGAGGGATTCACCGATCAATGCGATCATACCTTCACCTACGCCCTCTATCCCCATGCCGGCGATGCCGTGACAGGCGGCGTGGTCCAGGCCGGTTACGCGCTGAACGTGCCGCTGCGAGTCACGGCGACATCGGCCCACGCGGGCGACGCGCCGTTGCGCCGCTCATTGCTCTCGCTCGACACCACCAGCGTCATCGTCGAGGCGGTGAAGCAGGCTGAGGATGGCGAGGACGTGGTCGTCCGCCTCTATGAGGCGACCGGCGCCTCGGTAGACGCCCGCGTCAGCTTCGGCTTCCCGGTGTCGAACGTCGCCGAGGCGGACCTGATGGAGAACCCGTTGGCATCGTTTGATGTGGTCGATGGGACCGTGGCACTCAGCTTCACCCCCTTCGAGATCAAGACGCTGCGACTTAGCCCCGAGCACTAGCACGACGTCACAACGCTGAAGCGGCCCGCGCCCACGATGGTGCGGGCCGCTTCAGGTAGTGTATCCTTTTCGGTGGAAATTAGGGGACGGACTGCGCAGCATGGAAGCAGCGTATCTCCTGTGCCATCATGGCCCGCAGCC
>JAFGNI010000740.1 GCA_016927095.1 Anaerolineae bacterium
CTGAATCTCTGGGGATGCGAGCGGATCACGGATGCAGGGCTTCTCCATCTGAGCCGACTCGAGCGCTTGGAACGGCTGGAGCTAGGTGGATGCAGCCTCATTACCAATGCGGGGTTGCCCGCCGTGGCACGCTTGCCGCACCTAGGCACGCTGGGCCTCTCGGGCACTCAGATCGATGACAACGGACCGGCGAAGATCAAGCTGCTATCGGCACTGAGGCGGCTCGATCTGGCACACACAAGCATCGCAGGACCGGGGCTAGGGGACTTGGCCGAGTTCGCAGAGCTGTGGTCTCTCAACCTATACGGTTGCGTTGGCCTGCGCCCCGAGGCGCTGGCTGCGCTTCGACCGATGCGGGCGCTATCGTCTCTGAACCTCGGGCGCTGCGGGCTGCTGGCTGACCAGGCCATGGTCTATCTCCGGCCGCTCCGCACGCTTACAGAGCTGTACCTCGAAGGTGTCGCCCTCACGAACAGCGGCGTGCTCTATCTGACGGATCTGTCCGGCTTGGCGGTGCTCGACCTGAGCTGGACTCGTGTGGCTGATGCAGGTGTTGCCCGCCTCAGCTCCCTGCGCGGGCTGCGGACGTTGGCGCTGGCGGGCACTGGGCTAACCGATGCTGGCCTCGCAGCCCTGGCTCCGCTTCGTGGGCTTGCTGAGCTCGACGTCTCGAGTACCCGTATCACCGATGCAGGCTTGCGAATCCTTGGCCCGTTGGCGGCATTGGAGAGCCTCGACCTCGAGGGCACGGAAGTCCACGACGCTGGCCTGGTGCATCTGGGTGAACTACCCGCGCTCCGCAGGCTCTATCTGGGCCGCACGCCCATCACCGACGCGGGCCTTGAGTTGCTGCAGCGGGTGAGCAATGTGAAGATGGTCGACTTAACGCTCTGCAGAAGGGTCACTGCGGACGGCGTGAAACGGCTGGAGGAAGCAGGCGTGGCGGTCTCACGATAGACGGCGCGCGGCAGCTAGAAATGGAGGTTGGCTATGGCGATACTTGGCGACGGGCAAGAGGTTCAGACGGTCACGTCGAAGATGACGTGCAGGGTCGAGGCGTTTCTGGGCGGAGGCGGGCAGGGCGAGGTCTATCGCGCGGTCTTGGACGGCAAGGTTGTTGCGCTCAAGTGGTACTTTCCTGCGCAAGCCACGCCGGAACAACGCAGCGCGCTAGAGGTCCTTGCGAAAAAAGGGCCGCCGACGGCAAAGTTCCTGTGGCCGATGGAGCTGACCGAATCACCGGATGTCCCAGGCTTTGGCTATGTTATGCCCCTGCGCGAGCCGCGATACAAAAGCATCGTGGATCTCATGAAGCGCCGGGCGGAGCCGACGTTCTGGGCGCTCGCGACGGCGGGGATTGAGCTCGCTCACAGCTTTCTCGACCTACATGCGATGGGGCTGTGTTACCGGGATATATCGTTTGGCAACGTGTTCTTTGATCCAGATTCCGGCGAGGTGCTGATCTGTGACAATGACAATGTCTCGGTGGACGGGCAGGGGGAAGCAGGCGTGCTGGGCACCCCCCGGTTTATGGCGCCGGAGATTGTCAGGGGCGAGGCACTGCCGAGTGCTAACACCGACCTCTTCTCGTTGGCTGTCCTGCTCTTCTACATGCTGATGATGCACCACCCCCTGGAGGGACAGCGAGAGTTCGACATCAAGTGCTTGGACTTGCCGGCGATGAACAAGCTCTATGGGACCGATCCTCTCTTCATCTACGATCCGGTGGATGCCTCGAACAGGCCCGTGCCCGGGTTCCACGACAACGCCATCGCGTTTTGGCCCATCTACCCGCAGTTTTTGCGCGACCTGTTTATCCGATCCTTCACCACAGGGTTGAGTGATCCGGTCAACGGGCGCGTCCGGGAGAGTGAGTGGCGCTCTGCGATGTCGCGGTTGCGCGATAGCATCTTCTACTGCGGCAATTGTGGCGCGGAGAACCTATACGACGTGGAGGCGCTGCGCATATCGGCTGGCGTACCGGGTTCGTGCTGGTCGTGCGGTACGGCCCTGGTCCTGCCGCCGCGGATCCGCATTGGCGATGTCGTGTTGATGCTCAACCACGATACGGCCATCTATCCGCACCACGTCGACGATGACAGGCTCTACGACTTCTCGAAGCCGGTTGCCGAGGTTGCACAGCATCCGAGAGATCCCGGCATCTGGGGACTACGGAATCTGGGTGATGAGAAATGGACGGCGACGACGGACGGAGGCCAGTCCTATCAGGACGTGGCGCCGGGGCGCAGCGTCACGCTGGGGGTGGGGACCCGGATCAACTTCGGCAAGCAGGAAGGCGAGATCCGGGTGTAGACAGGTCGCGCCTCGGAGGCGACGTTCCCGCCGGACATCGGATCCGGCGGGAAGCCGCTACAACGCTTACTCCCAGAGCATCACGCCGATGGTCATCGGAAGACACTGCGGGCTGGCCATACCAGCCCCTGGACTGATCTCGCCGGGACGTATCGTGGAGTCCTGGAATATCCCAAAGATGGACTTCCCGTCGACCTTTGTGATCTGCACCTCGGCGATGCCCACGATATGGTAATAATAGGCGGAGCTTCCCGTGATCCACTTGTCCACCGGCTGGGGTTCGCCCGCGAATACCGTCTCCATGCAGACCTCGTGGAGCACAGAGCTGCATGTGCCGGTGTAGATGTAGTCGAAGATCGGCACGTAGCTGGTCTCGCCGACGAACTTGCTGATTTCCGGGCGTGCGGCTGCGACCTCACCGGTTGTGCCCAGGATGTAATCGCCGCCGCGCGAGCCAAGATCGCCGAGCCAGAGCGGGTAGGGGTATTCGCAGTTTGTGGGGTTGGCCCAACCCACCAGGCCCGTTGCACCGATGTCGGGGAGCTTGCACCCTGTGGCATTCATCGTCTGTGAGAAGGCGCGCTGTATGATGGTTCCATCCTCGTTGTAAATGTGCCCGAGTTGTAGCCACCCACGTTGCGAGTAGGGATCGGCGCCGCCGAAGCATAGGTCGTCGTGTACTCTGCAGAACTCGCCCTGCTCGTCGTCCTTGATCTCGAATTCCTCGCCGGTTCCTAATCCCTTAACGGCTATGACGGGCACCGCGATCGGCAGAAATTGCCCTTTGTACTGCGTGATGCGCCCTGCCATTGCGGTGGCCTGGCCCACGCCAACGATGTGCCGCTGGCCGAA
>JAFGNI010000741.1 GCA_016927095.1 Anaerolineae bacterium
AGGTTTCACTCGTAGCGATCATCCGCACGTTGCCTCGCAGCTCTATGCAGCCTATGCCGGCGCGCAAAACGCACGGTCCCTCGCCTCTGTGATTGGTGAGGAGGAACTCAGCGCTGTGGACCAAGCCTATCTGCGATTTGGAGACGGTTTCGAGCGGCGCTTCCTCTTGCAGGGGCGGCATGATGTCCGATCTATTGAGCAAACGCTGGACATTGGGTGGGACGTGCTTTCGGTCTTGCCGCGCAGCGAGCTCACCCGCGTGCGGGAGGAAGAGATTGATGCGCACTACGATCGCCAGAAAGGTGAAGGCGAAAGGGAGCTCTCGCGCACCTCAACCAGACGGGAGCGACGGCGGTGACCAAACGCCGGATGGCTCCGACGCGGAGCAACCTGATGAGCGCCCGTGAGACACTTGACAGAGCGCGCGAAGGGCACGAGATTCTGGATCGCAAGCGCGAGGTGCTTACCTCCGAGCTTGTCCACATAGCGAACGATGCTGTCCAGCTGCAGTCGGAGGTTCAGAAGCTCCTGCAGGCGGCGTATGAGGCGCTGGAGGTTGCGCGGCTCGATATGGGGCGGGAACACTTGGAATGGGCGTCACTTTCGGTGACGAGCACGATTGAGGTCGATGTTCGGCCCAGCAGTGTGATGGGCGTCGTGATTCCCAGAGTGTCCAGCACCGGCAGACCGCCCGAGAATCCTTACGGCCTGGGTAACACCACGGTGGCGCTAGATGAGGCTGCCGCCCGCTTTCGAGAGGTCGTGGCGCGGATTCCAGAGCTCGCCGAGACTGTGACGACGGTCTGGCGATTAGCTCGCGAGCTACAGAAGACGCAACGCCGGGTCAACGCCCTCGAGCACGTCTTCATCCCTGACTACGAAGAGATCGTAGACTTCATCGAAACGTCCTTGGAAGAGCGCGAGCGCGAGGAGCTTTTCCGGATGAAGCGTATCAAGGCAGCGCACGGGACAGACCGTGGACGTGATGTTGCATTCTGACAAATCGAGGGGTAGATGATGGACAATGCCGCTAGCACCCAGGAAGCCGTTAGCCCGGTGGAGCCTCAGACGCCCTTCCGGCGGATATTGGTTCCCGTCGACGGCTCTGAGGCCTCCATAGAGGCGAGTCGCACGGCAGTGAGGGTCGCCGCCGTGCACCAACTACCGGTGACGGCGCTGTATGTCGTGGACGATACGATCGTGACCGAACTCACAGCAGTCTCCGGCCAACCGCAGGGCGCCGTGCGCCGGCAACTGGAGGCCAAGGGTTGGCGTTATCTTGAACACATCGCAGAAATCGCGAATGAGTGTGGCGTCTCCTGCGAACGGGTGATGCGTCGCGGTATGTCCCACATCCAGATCGCCAACCTCGTGCGCGAGCTGGACATTGACCTGGTGGTGATCGGCGAGACCCGATTGCCCAATGCGCGCCGGGCCTTCTCGGGTAGCCTCACGGAACGTGTGATTGACTACGTGTCGTGTTCGGTCCTGGTCATCCGATAGATGCCGGGCGGCTGCTGTCGGGGCTTAGTTTCCCTTCTGGCCCCAATTGCGTGATTGAGCGTCGGGGACCGAGTTCCTGATCGCCCCCCCCGCAAGCTGTCCAGAGGTGTGCTGTTACCGGATGCCGTTCTGGTATACGATAGACCGACATCAGCAACCAGACTTGGGAGGAGCGATGGTTAATTTCGTGGAGCGTGCTGACAACCGCGTCGCTATCCGGCGTGTGTTGGTCAGCGTCTGGGACAAACGTGGCTTGGAGGACCTGATTCCCGGCCTGCTAGAGATCAACCCCGCCATCAAGTTCTACTCGACGGGCGGCACCTACCGCGCGATCGCAGCCATCCTCGGCGAGGCGTCGGCCCAGCAGCACCTCGTCGCGGTCGCAGACTACACTGGGCAGCCGGAGACCCAGGGGGGACTGGTCAAGACATTGGATTTCAAGATCTACCTGGGCCTGCTGACGGAGACTTACAACGCTGCGCATCAGGCCGACCTGGCGCGGACCTCCGCCATACCGCTGGACATGGTGATCGTGAACCTCTACCCATTTGGCGCTACGGTGGCTGAGGACGGCGTGACCGTGGAGCAAGCGCGGGCCAACATCGATATCGGTGGGCCTTGCATGCTGCGGGCCGCGGCCAAAAACTACCTAAGGGTGGTGCCTGTCGTAGATCCTGGGGACTACCCGTCCTTGCTCGCGGACCTTCGTGCAGGCTCGGGGGCGCTGGATCTGGCAACGCGCTTTGCCTATGCCCGCAAGGCGTTTGCGCATACGGCTGCTTACGATGCTGCCATCACAACCTACCTATCGGAGCAGGACCCAGCTCGCGTACCTGAGCTGTACACGTTGACTTAGGCACACAACGGAGAGACAACCATGGCAACCGATCTGAAGCAAGCCTACCGGACAATCCTTGGCGACAACTTCCCGGCGCGGATGGAGATCAGCTTCGTCTTCGACGACCGCCGGTCGACGTTGGTCTATGAGAAGGTCACGTGGGAGATCGAAGGGGAGCGCAAGGGGTTGCGCTATGGCGAGAATCCCGGGCAGGAAGCCGCGCTGTACAAACTTATCAACGGCAACCTCACGCTGGGTGAGGTCGCGACCATCGCGCCGGGTCAGTACCTCGTGTCGGATGCTGAGCTGCTGCAGTTTGGGAAGCATCCCGGCAAGATCAACCTGACCGATGCCGACAACGCCCTCAATATCCTGCGCTATCTGACCGATCGACCAACGGTGGCCGTAATGAAGCACAACAACCCGTGCGGCGTCGCGATGGGAGAGACGATCGAAGAGGCTTACGTCAGGGCCGACCTTGCGGATCACACCGCTGCGTTTGGGGGCTGTGTCGGGCTTAACCGCCCGGTCGACAAGGCGACGGCTGAGGCCATCGCCGAGCGCTATGCCGAGGTCGTGGTCGCGCCTGACTACGAAGAGGGCACCGTCGAGATCCTGGCAAGTCGCAAGAACCTGCGCATCATGCGGATCGGCAACATCGCGCGGCTGAACGCCTTCAGCTCGGAGCGTTTCGTGGACTTCAAGAGCCTGATCGATGGGGCGGTTATCGCGCAGCTCTCGTTTCTGTCGACGGTCCAGAAGCCTGAGGATTTCCTGCCGGCGGAAGTGACCCGCAAGGGCGTGACGTACAAGGTGGATCGGGCGCCTAAGAAGGCGGAGATTGCGGACATGCTGTTTGGCTGGAAGGTCGAGGCGGGGGTAACCTCGAACTCAGTGTTGTATGCCAAAGACGGTGTCACCGTGGGCATTGGGGCCGGCGAGCAGGACCGCGTGGGTGTCGCTGTCGTGGCCCGCGATAAGGCCTACCGCAACATGCGCGAGCGCCTGGCCTACACCCAGTACAAGAACGCCTACCGCTTCCTCGAGCCTGACTATCAGGCCGAGATTGACCGGGAGGTCGAGGCGGCACACGGGGATCTCAGCGGCGCTGTGATGGTCTCTGACGCTTTCTTCCCCTTCCGTGACGGCGTGGATGTCGGCCTCTCGGAGGGCGTGACGGCGATTGTCCAGCCGGGCGGATCGTTGCGCGACTACGAGGTGATCGAGGCGGTGAACGAGCATGGGGCGACGATGGTCTTCACGGGCCAGCGGAGCTTCAAGCACTAGCAGGCTTTCTGGGGAATACGCGATGCGGCTGTGCAGCGGTGATCCTCGCCGTTCTGACAGCCGCATCTTGTTAACGGGAGGGAGGCGCTATGGCTGAACAACCGTGGTACCGGCGCGTGCTGCGCTGGGGACAGACCAATATCACAGAACTGGATCCGACACGCTATGACATCGATTGGTGGCGGAAGCAGTGGCGCCGTACCCGCGTGCAAGGCATCATCATCAACGCCGGGGGGATCGTTGCCTACTACCCGAGCCGGTTTCCGCTGCAGCACCGCGCCGAGTTTCTGGGCGAGCGCGACCTCTTCGGTGAGATTGCTGCGGCTGCGCGCGACGAGGGACTGGCGGTTGTGGCTAGGATGGACTCGAATCGCACGTTTGAGCCTTTCTACGATGCCCATCCCAACTGGTTCGCCCGGAAGCAGAACGGCGAGCCGTTTACGACCGGCCCCTTCTATCTGACGTGCGTCAGCAGCCCTTACTACGAGACCTATCTCCCCGAGGTGCTGCGAGAGATCATCGAGCGGTATGCGCCGGATGGGTTTGCCGACAACAGCTGGAGTGGCCTGCACCGAGATCAGATCTGCTACTGTCACAACTGCCGCAGGGCATTTGGCGAGGAGACGGGCCGCGACTTGCCGGCTGCTGTGAATTGGGACGATCCTGCCTATCGAGCATGGATTAAGTGGAGCTACCGGCGACGTCTGGAGATATGGGATCTGAACAACCGCGTCACCCGGGAGGCCGGGGGGCCAGACTGTCTGTGGATCGGCATGAACTCAGGCGATGTCCTGGGGCAGAGTCGCAGCTTCCGGGACTACAAGGCTATCTGCGAGCGCTCGGAGCTGGTCTTCCTGGACAACCAGACGCGGCGGGCGGAGACCGGCTTTCAGGCTAACGGCGACATGGGCAAGCTCATTCACGGCTTGTTGGGTTGGGACAAGTTGGTCCCGGAGTCGATGGCGATGTATCAAAGCCCGTCACCGACCTTCCGCGTTGCCAGCCGTCCTGTGGCTGAGGCACGCATGTGGATGGTGGAGGGCCTCGCCGGGACGATTCAGCCCTGGTGGCACCACATTGGTGCCTATCACGAGGACCGGCGCCAGTACTTTACCGCCCCTCCGGTGCTGCGTTGGCATGCCCGGAACGAGGCTTATATGGTCCACCGGCGGCCCATCGCGACCGTAGGGGTCGTCTGGTCACAGGAGAATTTGGACTTCTTCGGGCGTGAGGCGCCTGAGGCGCGGGTGATGACCCCGTATTGGGGCGTTGTCCAGGCCTTGATCCGGGCACGGATCCCCTATGTGCCGGTGCACGCCGATCATATCGTCCGCGATGGTGATACGCTGTCCGCTCTGGTGCTGCCGAACGTCGGTGCTTTGTCGAATGCGCAGTGCGCGGCGATCCGGCGCTTTGTTGGTAGCGGCGGTGGGCTGATCGCTTCGGGAGAGGCAAGCCGCTATGATCTGGATGGCGATCCGCGCCCAGATTACGCCTTGGCTGATCTGTTCGGTGTGCACGCTCGCGGCACGCACCGAGGGGCCCTGGCCCTCTCGGCACCAAACTGGGACGCCTACGCGCTGCATTCCTACCTGCGGCTTAAGCCGGAGCTAAGGGCTTCGGTGGATGGCCCTACGACGGGCGATGAACCGGTGCCCTCAGGATCACGTTCTCCGGTGTTGGCGGGGTTTGAGGAGACCGATCTTATGCCCTTCGGCGGACGGCTCGAAGATGTGGATGTGGTCGCGCGGGATGCGGTCGTTCCCCTGACCTATGTCGAGCCTTTCCCTATCTATCCGCCGGAGACGGCGTGGATGCGGGAACCGGACAGCGGGGATCCGGGTTTGGTGCTCCGGGAGGTTGCCGGGATGGGACGCGTGGCCTATCTGCCGGCGAGCCTGGATCACGCCTTCGGCAAGACCAACCTGCCGGATCACGGGCATTTGCTGGCGAACCTCGTGCGCTGGGTCGCGAGGGATCGCATCCCGCTCAACGTCGTAGGTCCCGGTCTGTTGGACTGTCATCTCTACCGCCAGGACGGGCGACTGGTGCTGCATCTGGTGAACCTGTCGCATCCCGGGACGTGGCGTCCGCCGCTTCACGACCTTATCTCGGTGGGACCGTTCGAGGTAGCGGTAAAGCTGCCACCTGATGTTGCGGGGGAGCGGGTCGAGTGTCTGGTACGGGAGCAGGCGGTCACCGCCACCGTGGAGGATGGGTGGGTGCGCTTCGATGTGCCGTGGATCACGGATCACGAGGTGGTGGTGGTGACGTAGGGCGAAGCGTCGTCTTCGCCCTTTCTGCAGTCCGGGTGAGGCGCTGCACTGGCTGGAGCAAGACGGTGCGTAGGTGCACCCGGGTTCGGCCTACACCGAGTGCGCAGGATTTCCGCTGGTCAGGATGACAGCATCCCTTCGACAATGTCTAGCTGCGATTGCCCTGAGGGGGGCAGCACGCGCGGGGCCGAAGACGACGTTACCTATCACCACAGGGCCTGTCAAGATAGGGCAATCGCCGTTGGGAAGGGCACCCACAAGGGGTGCCCCTACGGATGGTCGGGGTAGGGGCAGGGCTTGTCCCTGCCCTGAGGCAGCAGGCACAGGGCCCGGTGCGGATGGCCAACTGCGATTGCCTTGTCTGTCAACATCACAGGGCCTGTCAACACCACAGGGCCGACCTAGGAAGTATACCCCTCCCAGAAGTCGGCGCCTTGGCCGGGCTGGTTGTCGTCGAGCTCGCGCTGCCAGCGACGGAGGGCCTGGCGCAGTTCGTCCAGTTTGGGTTGGCAGCGGGGTTCGCCTGCCAGGTTGTTGAGCTCCCAGGGATCCTCGGCCAGGTCGAAGAGCTGGGTGGTGCGTTCCCCGTTGACGACGTACTCAATCAGCTTGTAGCGGCGATCCTGGACGGCGCGTTGGCAGCCGCGATAGGCGAAGTGCAGGTTGTCGCGAACCATCACGTCCGGATCGCGAAGTGCCGGTGCGAGGCTCTCTCCCTCGACTGAGGCCGGTACCGGCACGCCGATCAGGTCACACAGGGTGGGGTAGATGTCCAGTAGGTAGGTGTAGGCTTCGCGGGTTTCGTTGGCCGGGATGCCTGGGCCAGCCATCAGCAGCGGCACGTGCAGGCTGTGGTCGTACATGCTCTGCTTGCCCATCAGGCCATGCCGGCCAATGGCCAGGCCGTTGTCCCCCGCTAGGACGATGATCGTATTGTCACGCAGGCCGCGGGCCTCCAAGGTATCCAGGATCCGGCCGATTTGTGCGTCGAGGTGTGAGATCATAGCGTAGTATTCCGCGTTGTGGCGCCGGATCTCCTCCTCGGTGCGGGGGAAGCCGGCCAGCAATTCGTCGCGCACGACCAGTTCACCGTTGTCGAAAGGATGTCGGGGCATGAAGCTGGGCGGCAGCTCGACGTCCTCCGGCGGGTACATCTCCAGGTACTCGCGCGGCATTGTCCGGGGATCGTGGGGCGCCATGAAGGCAACATACCCAAAGAAGGGCGCATCTCCGCTGTAGGCCTCCAGAAACTCGATGATTGCGTCGGCGAAGAGCTCGCTCGAGTGTTTGCCGAAGGTGATGTGGTCGACGTGGCGGGAGCTGACCTGATTGCTGCCGAAGGCATTCCGTACGACGGGGTGGACGCTGTCATAGGCACCGGTGGGGTCGAAGTCACACGCGGGGACGTTCCAGTGATCGTCCATACCACCGAAGAAGATCTCGGCGCCCTGGGTAAAGCTGCGGGCGTAGGCGTCTGGGCCATTGTGCCATTTTCCGGTGCCGAAGGTCTCGTAGCCGGCAGCCTGCAGCGCCTCGCCGAGCATCGTGTGAGCCCGTGGAATGTCCTGTCCTTGACGGTCCAGGTGGTAGAGGGTGCGGCCGGTCATTAGCATCGCCCGGCTGGGCATGCAGACTGCGCCAGACGATCCACCCATGATATAGGCGTTGAGGAACGTTGTCCCATCCCCAACTAGCCGGTCGATGTTGGGTGTGTTGACGGGATACCCCAGCGCACTGATGGTGTCGAAGCGCTGGTCATCGGTGAAGAGCAACAGGATGTTTGGTTTGGTGTCTGCGGACATAGCTATGGACTCCTGACTAGATCATGTTTCAGAGGACACTGACGGTTGTACCGATCCTGCCTGGCTGTTTGGTGCCGGGCGGGCTCGCTTCATGCGTGGGCTATCTCTTGGGCTGCTAAGCCCTCGCCCGACCACCGCCGGTGCGGTGGCCTGGCGACTGCCGGTGCGGTTGAGAGCACGGCATAGGGATAGGCAAAGGCCTCGGCGTCGGCCTGTAGCTGCGCCGGCGGTCCGTCACCGGTGTAGGGCGCTAGCATGAGCAGAAAGCGCTCACGGTGTCCGGCGTAGGAGGGCGCCGGCGAGCGTAGGGTCTCTGCTATCAGAACGGCGAGATGCTTGCCCAGACCTGTGGCAGCGGAGGGGTAGGCCATCTGGCGTCCGGCATAGGTGCCGAAGGGATTGAGGGTGAGGGTGGTTTGATCGCCCGTCCGGCGCGTGCGCATTGGGCAGAAGGCGAAGCAGGTGGCGGCATCAGCGCTGTGGGCAACCAGGAGGCCGTTCTGGCCATCGCTGGCAGCCAGCCAGCCGTGGGTGATGGCGTTGTTGAAGGCATCTACGCCGCCCGCGCGTTCGAAGGTGCCCTCGCTGAGGTCGTAAGCGCTGGCGTGGTCCAGGTAGTTGTGTTTCCAGATTCGGAGTGGATGTCCCCGCCGTCCAGCCAGACCCGGCGCGATCTCGCAGGGCATAACTTCCTGCCAGCGGTCGTCGTAGGTTCGTTCCAGCCGGCGCGCCACGTTGGGGCGCCGCACGTGGTCCGGGGTCTTGGGGTAGACAATGTCCGTCGTGACGTAGAGGTAGGGCAGCTCGGCTGCGAGCACGTACTCGCGGCGAATGCGGACAGCCTGGCCTGAACGTCCCACCGGGATGGTCCCCTCTGCTGTGATCACGCCGAGGACGCCCTCGCCAAGTTCCTCGACCGAGACGATCCTCCAGGCTTCGACTGCTGCGAGGTGCGGGCCATAGCGGATAGCGGTGCGAAGGAGGGGGCTAGCCTGAAGCGTCGCGTTCCCCGCGCGCAGGACGATGGGATGTCCCTGGCGATCAAAGGTTAGCGAGATGCCGTCATTGCCTAGGCTGAGGGGATCTGGGTGAGCCCGGACAAGGGCTGCCAAGGCGTTGGATGCTGCGCTATCGTGGTCGAGTGTTAGGTCATGGGTCACCCGACCGCCGGCAGGCAACTCAGCCACAAAGCAGAGCTCGTGTGTAGCCCCGGTCCCAGCCGGTGAGTGGCGAAGCGCAGCCGGCACCTTCTTGCCGTCGGTTGTCGACAGGTTGGCTGCACCGCGCGAGACATCCGGGAGCACCAAGGGTAGCCGGACGAGCGCCCGGGATGGTTTGGGGCGATAGACGACGGCCTCGGTATCGATGCCTCTCGCGTAGTCCGCCAGGGCAAAGCGGATGGTGCCTGGGGTCTTTGCGGGCGACGGGCTCGCAGCCTCGGCTGCTAACGCCCAGGCCCGGTTCGAGGCCTCGAAGGCGCTGGTCACCAGGTCTGCAGCTATGCCGAGCCGGGTCTGGTTCATCACCGGCGCTGCCAGCCCGAAGTGGGTCGTGGAGAGCGCCCGCAGGCGCGCCTCAAAGGCCTCGTTGAGGTCCGCCATGACCTCGGGGCTGGCAGCATCCGCCATCAAGGCTCGTGCTTGTTGCTCCAAGATCCGCGACCGGTCGATCCCAGTCCAGAGCCGGTGGTTGGACCATTTCTCAGCCCAGCTGGCCATGCCATCGTAGTTGCCGTCGGCGGTGTCCTGCCCGAAGGAGACGGTACCCACCGGCGGATGCGCGGTCACATAGGCATAGGGCGTGGTGAAGGTGACGTAGTCCAGGCCGGCGATGCTGTTAACCAACCCCTCCAGGCCCTGGGCAGCGATGAGAAGTCTGCGAACGATAGGCCAATCGTAGCCGGACCAGAAGTCATCATCGGCGTCGGCATCGATGAGCAAAAGGAGGTCGGTGGGCTCAACCATCCCCAGCTGCTGCCGCCGCAGCGATGTCACCCAGCGGCGCAGCGAGAGGTGGTTGGCGACGTCGCCGTGGTTGTGGGCCGGGATCAAGGTCAGTGTGTCTTCAATGCCTGGGTACGTCAGCGTGAGTGGATTGTGGCGTTCAACCAGTGAAAGCGGGGGGATAAAGTTGCTGAAGGCGTTGAAAGGCACCGCGCTGTAGAAGAGACTGATGGCCTCGATGCCACATGCCCTGTAGAGCTTCAGATGCAGGGGCGTGAACATCATTTCCTGGGGGCGCACGACGGGACTCACCTCACTGAAGAGATCCCTGAGTCCCGACCCCTCTGCGTTGCTCAAGGCTCGCCCAATGGCAGCCTCGAACTCCCGTGCTGTGTGCGCACTAATCAAGCCGTTATTGTAGGACATGACCTCGATCTCGTCGCAGTTGTCCTGAACGCGGCGCTGCAGCGCCGCAATCAGGTCGGGGCAGTGCTCCGGCATGATTGCGCCGAGCGAGAAGACGTTCTCGATGTCCCATGTCCCGCGGATGGGAAGGCCCTGTGCGTTGAACCGGTCCAGCATGGCGACGATCTGACGGATCACACGGATGTCCTTGCCGAAACCCAGCTCGTCGGGTGTGTCACCGCGGTATGAGTGGTAGAAGTTCACATGGAACCGGAATGCGAGGTGGATCCGGGGATCCATCGTATGCTCTCCTTCGGCGTCGTAGATGTGCTAACTACATCGTGCTCGGTGTGGACTTAGTGCCGGCGTCCGTCCGTGCTCGGTGTTATCTAGCATACTTCAACTCCCTGCCATCACAACTCATCATCGTCGCATTAGCCTTTTTCTGTGGACCTGTATATAATGGATTTGATGTTGGTTGGGGTTGTCTTGCCCTAGGCGGTTGACATCACCGCGGCGGTAGACTTCACCGCTGGGGCAAGTACATCACTGGTCTAGAGGGAGGCGATATGAATCGAGCAGAATTCATCGAGATGTTGAACCGGGACCTCGCTGATGAGCACGCTTCCATCCTCCGCTATCTTATTCACGCCTATCAAGTGGGCGAGGATACCCCGCTGGGTCAGATGCTCCTCTCCACAGCTCGCGAAGAGATGTGGCACATGAACTGGCTGGGCGATGAGATCGGTGAGATGGGCGAGGAACCTTTGATGGAGAAGGGTGACTTTCCGTTCGACGGTACATCCAATGCTTCACTGTTGTGCTCCTACATCGATTGGGAAGCCAACCTCATCAAGATGTATGAAGATCAAGCTGCCCAGGTCGACGACGGGGAGATGAAGCGCATTCTCCAGCAGCTTGGTTGGGAGAGTGTGACCCATATGCGCCGGTTTCAGGATTGGCTGGAGAAGCTTGGTCCAGAAGGGGAGGAGCCCTTCGAGGAGGTGGAGGCCGAGCTGTCGGCGGATCTTCTCCAGCGATTCCAGAAGGAGATGGACCAGCACTACAAGCTAGTGCTCCAGCACCTCAGGCACGCTTTTGTCTTTGAAGAGCCCAATTGCCCTGTCGGCAGCGAATTGGAGTTATCGGCGATGCGGCACATGAAGCACCTGTCGCATTTCGCCGAGGAGTTGGCTGAGTCGGGACAGGAGCTGCCGTTTGGCTACCCGGGTGTCGACATGAGCCGTGAACTGAAGCAGGCCCTGCTGTCAGATCTCAAGCTGACGGAGGAGGCCAAAGACCGCTTGATCATGTACAGCCAGGATCCTGAAGTGGAGAAGCACCACGGTCTCAAGATCGAGGTGGACACGATGGTGACACGGAATGGTCTGCTGTCCACGGTGGTCAAGGAACTGATGGAATCGGCGGATGAGGGTGAAGCGGTCGATGAACCCATGACTAAGGTGTCGGCTGATGATGTGCCGGCGGATGACAAACCCGCGCCGAAGTGGACGGTTGGCAGTCTGAAATCGTAGGTCAAGATACGAACAGGAGGAACCCATGAGCGATTACCTGATGCGTGAGGATGCACCTTTGACGGACGCTGAGTGGCAGCATGTGGACAAAGCCGTCGTTGAGACGGCCAAGCAGTTCCTGGTGGGAAGGCGTTTCCTCGATCTGGCCGGGCCTTTTGGGCCAGGGCTGGAGATTGTGCCTGTAGGCACGGGCGATGCTCGCGGCTACGTTGAGCTGAGTATCCTTGATGCGACGTTTATGCTCTATTGGAAGGATATTGAAGCCAGCCGCAAGATGGGCGTGCCACTCGAGACGGGTGCTGCTGCCCGTGCTGCGATGGCGTGCGCACGGATGGAGGACGAGCTGATCCTCAGCGGTCTCATTGGCGCGGCCGAAAAGAGCGTCTCCTTGGGTGATTGGACTGAGCCAGATGCGCCGTTAGGAGATATCGTGAAGGCCACCGAAGCGCTCTTTAGCGATGGCTTCTTCGGGCCGTATGCGGTCGTCCTGAGCCCGGACCTCTATACGCAGACACAGCGCGTCTCGCGTGGGATGGGTCGCATGGTGAGCAAGTTGATCAACGATATCGTCACCGGCGGTATGTTCCGCACGCAGTTGCTTGATGAGGGACAGGGGCTGGTTCTTTCACTGGGCGCCTACAACTTCGACCTGGTCGTCGGTCAGGATCTGGTGGCCGCCTACCAGGGCAACGAGGGACTTGACCACAGTTTCCGCGTCATGGAGACGCTGGCTCTGCGGGTGAAACGGGGCGGCGCAATCTGCAAACTGGGATAGATGCGGAGTAGTTGGCGGAGAGGTAACCATGGTTGCACAGAGTGATCCATCCAAGACCGGGACTTCAGGAGAGAAGCGGCCTCTCTCCGATGAGGCGGTCGCGGCTTTCCTCGAGACTGTACCCGATTGGGAGGTTGTGACCCGAGAGGGACACACCCAGTTGGAGCGCGCGTTCTCTTTTCCCGACTTTGCCGAAGCATTGGCCTTCACCAACGCGGTGGGTGACCTGGCGGAGACGCTGAATCACCATCCGACGATCGTGACGGCGTGGGGATCAGTGACGGTGACCTGGTGGTCGCATGATGCCGGCGGGCTGACCAAGCGGGACCTCAGGGCAGCGCAAGAGACCGACCAACGCTACGAGGGTGGGTCCGCCTAGGCGAGACCACGGTTAACCGACGGCTGTAGAAAAGTACAGCGGGGAAATCCTAGTATGGATTTCCCCGCTGTTGCTTGCTAGAGCGAAGAGAGACGGTCCCGGCGCTGCTGCGCGGAACAGCTCTCCGCACCTGCTATCGGAAGTCTTGCAACTGGCGGCGATGGTAGGGGTGGCGCAGCTTGCGCAACGCCTGCCCCTGAATTTGGCGTACCCGCTCCTTGGAGATGCCCAGCTTCTGCCCAAGTTCCTTGAGCGTGTGGGTGCGGCTTCCGTGCAGGCCAAACCGCATCTTCAAGATCCAAGCCTCTCGCGGTTCCAGCGTCGTGAGCAACTGCTCCAACTGATCGTGGAGCATCCGTTCCTCGGCCGTCTCATCGGGCCGGGGCGTATTCTCATCCTCGATGAACTGTTCCAGCTCCGAGGTGTCCTCATCCCCGACTTCCTTGTTCAGGGAGACCGGACGTTGCGACTGCCGGAGCATCCTGCGCAGCTTCTGCGGCTCTTCATTAGCCTCTGCTGCCAACTCCTCGTAGGTGGGACGGCGCCCGAGGCGCTGCTCCATCGCGCGGGAGATCTTATCCAGCTTCCGGAGATAGTCGCTCATATGGATGGGGATACGAATGCCGCGGCCATGCTGCGTCAATGAGCGCGTCACGGCTTGCCGAATCCACCACGTTGCGTATGTGCTGAAGCGGTTGCCACGGTGATAATCGAACTTGTCCACAGCCTTGATAAGCCCAACATTTCCAGCCTGGATCAAGTCCAGGAAGGGCAGGCCGTACCCCCGGTAACGCTTGGCGACGCTGACCACAAGCCGGGTATTGGCCTCAATGAGATGGCGCCGTGCATCCTGCGCCTTCTGAACTTGTCGCTCTAGCTCATCGATTTCGCCGGAGGCGTAGTCACCTGTGGCGAGCTTGCGCTGGGCTTCTCGGCCGCGCTCAATCTTCTGGGCAAGGTCAATCTCCTCCTCACGGGATAGCAGGGGCACCTGTCCCATCTCCTGCAGATAGAGGCTCAGGGAGTCATCAGTGCCGATCCGGGCAAGGTCGACGGTTTCCTCTTCGGCGTCCTCGTCGATGTCGTCCTCACTGAGGTCATCTTCGTTGTCGTCGAAATAGGCATGGAAATCGTCGATGGGGCTGCTTTGTTCCAGATCCTCATCCTCGGTATCCGTACCGAAGATGTCATCTAGGGTCAGCAACTCATCAGTCTCCAACTCACCCACTTCATCGTACTCCTCCGACGTGGTGTCGAAGTTCTCAGTATCCTCACGTAGTGTTAGCGCTTCCATGTTTGTTCTCTTCTCAACGCTCCTTTTCCTAGTTTCTTACCGTCAGCGGCTGAGCATACGTGAGCCGCAACGCGATCTACAGCTATTTGTTACAAAGACGTGTTGTGAGGCGTGAATCTTACCTGTCGTGCCTAGGCATCCCTGGGTTGACGGATGCAGTTGTCAGCCATAGTCTTTCTTTTGCGTGCTCTTGCCGGCTTGTGCGCAGGCCACGCAGATCGTGGTGTCTGGCAGAACGGCGAGCCGGTTCGGATTGATCCGCTGCCCGCAACGTTCGCAGATGCCATAGGTGCCGTCTTCAAGACGTACCAAGGCTTGTTCAAGTTCCCCGGCCTTCTGCTGAAGTCGCTTGAGCATGGCTTGATCAAGCTCCCACTGCGTGATCGCAGGGTCGCCCTTGCCCATGCCGTACTCGGGCTTGGTCTCCAGCGCCTCCTCTAGGGCCTTGATCTGATCCCGCAGGGAGGTGAGTTCCTCCTGCAGTGTTACTCTCTGTTGTTCCATCCATTACCTCCCTAGCTTCTCTAGGTTAGGTCTCTCAATGCAGGTCATGTGCGAAGCATCTGGCTTCCACGCCTTGGAGAGCTGTATCTACGAACCTGGTATTGTCCAAGTCCCTGATCTCCCGACCATTGCCAGCTCTAGACGGTCTCGACCACACGAACCGTCTGGATCGGGTAGGGCAGCTCAATCCCTTCGCTGTCAGCGGTCGCGTTAATCGCAACCACAACATCGGAATGTACCTGAAACACGTTGTTGCTCTCTATATCCACCCAGAACCGCGCTGCCAGGATGATGCCCGAATCTCCCAGTTCCTCTGCGTAGACGGTCGGCGCCGGCTCCGCCATGACACCGGGCACGCGCTTGATGGCTTCCGCGAAGGTTGCCATGGCTTTGTCGGTGTCTTGACCATAGCCCAACCCGATATAGACGGTGCGCCGGCGCTGTGCGATGGCAGTGTAGTTGACAATCGGATTCTCCAGAACGTCCGTGTTGGGCAGGATCACGCGCTCACCATCCCAGGTCCGCAGCATCGTGTCTCGTGTCGTGATCTCCTCCACCGATCCGGAATAGCCCGCGATCTTCACTGCTTCTCCGATCTGGAAGGGCTGCCGCAGGAATATCAGGATGCCGGCAACGAAGTTGCGGGCGACGTCCTGGAGTGCAAAGCCAATGGTCAGACCTGCGATACCCAGGCCTGCGACGAAGCCGGTGATGTCGAAGTTGACCTGGTCCAGTGCCAGTATCAGACCGACTACAATGATGGTCCACTTGACGAGCCTGCTCAGGAGCAGGACCGTATCATCATTTGAGATCTTCAGGCTGGCAGCCCGCTTGGCTGCCCGTGCGATTGGCCCAGCGACCAGCAGCGTTGCTAGGAATACGATAATCGCGACGACCAGTCGCGGCAAAAAGACAATGAAGTCTGTCAACAACACCTGTAATGGCCCGACAAGATCGATGTCCAACGCTTTCCTCCACCAGCCTAGTCAACACACAGATCGGGGGTGAGGAAACCTCCTCACCCCCGAAGTTTGTAAGACCTTGCGGGCTGCCTAGAGCGGCTTACCTAGGTTTCCTCAAACACCCTCATATGTCATCATCTTCCATATAAAGCAGGCATCTTGCGCTACGCTCGGTCTCTCTCGGTGACGTGGGCAGGCCGTTATGCCGTGTGCGAGACGTGCTTCTGTGACAGTTGCGCAATCTCGGCAACTCTGGAGATAGCTGTAGGTCGTCCAGTTGATTCATTGTGCGCTAAGGTTTCCCAACACTATCGGTTCCGTCATTTGCGGCTTGTACCATCGCGCATGAGCGCGTCCAGCGCTGCCCTTCTGATGTCCTGAATCTCAATGGGCTTGTTCAGGCACACAGATACGTCTAAGCTTTTCTGGGCGCTAGCGAACCGGTGACACCCATAGGCCGTGATCCAGATGACCGTGGTCCTAGGGCTTACCGTCGCAAACGCTGCCGTCAGCGCCAGGCCGTCCGACCGTGGAAGGCGCAGATCCGTTATCAGCAAATCGTAGTACGTTTCTTTGGCTTTGTCAAGTGCCGTGCGACCGTCACCCGCGGTCACGATCTGATAGTCATCTCCAAGTTTCCCAAGTGCGTCTCCGATAATGAAGCGAACGCGTTCGTTGTCGTCCACAACGAGGATGCGCTTCCGATGACCCATAAACCAGGTTCCTCCAAATCCCATCAGTTGCTCGGGCCGGCGCGCGCCGCCAAGGTCAAACCCGCCCATGGGGTGGCTGACGCGTCCGGACTGCCTATATCATAGCACAGCTTCGGCGCCACAACCTTTGGTGCCGTTAGGCCTGAGGCAGGCCTTGGTTGGTTGGGTTTGAGCTGAGTTGGTGCGCATTGTGTTGTGAGCTGATGGTCTTGGGTGTATGCTTGCTGTCAGCCCTGGCGACCGGTCAGTGTGGCGAAGGGCCCCGTGAGATCGGCCAATGCGATGAGAATAGACGAACTACCTGACACACTTCAAGACGAAGTGGCGCTCGATGTGCTGCTGGCACGTCCCTCCCCGGCACTGACCGCGATGATGTCGGATCTGGACGGCGATATCGCGATCCTTGGCATTGGTGGCAAGATGGGGGTGTCCCTCGGGGTGATGGCGCGGCGCGCGATCGATGAAGCCGGCGTTGCCAAGACGATCTACGGCATTTCCCGTTTCTCTGATCCTGCAAGTCAGGACGCCTTGGCGTCCGCTGGGGTGCGGA
>JAFGNI010000742.1 GCA_016927095.1 Anaerolineae bacterium
ATTATACTGGCAACTTGGCCTCTGTCGTGGTAAAATCAGCGGTAATGCAAATACTATGCCTTGGAACAAGAATACTATGAATACAGTCGCTGAGTATGTTGGCGTGGAGGAACTCACGGTCACGGAATCTATCGTCGATAATCTTGACTCGTTGATGCAGGTGCTTCCCCCTGACGTGCGGGAAGCTGTCGATGAGATCGGACGGCGGGACGACCTGCTGGAAGTCATCCTAGACCTCGGGCGGGTGCCGACGGCGCGCTACACGGACAGTGAGGTTGTGCTGCGCGACCGCGAGGTAACCCGTGAGGACATTGACTGGGTCGTCAATCGCGTCGGTGAGTTCGATGCCGACAACCGCGCCGGTATCGCCCGGACGTTGCACCGCATTGCAGCTATCCGCAACCGCAAGGGCCAGGTTGTCGGCCTGACGTGTCGTGTAGGCCGCGCGGTCTTCGGCACGATCACGATCATCGAGGACCTGATCGAGTCGGGTCAGAGTGTGTTGCTCCTGGGACGCCCCGCTGTCGGCAAGACGACCATGCTTCGCGAAGCAGCGCGGGTACTGGCCGAGAACAAGCGCGTCGTCATCGTCGACACCTCCAACGAGATTGCCGGTGACGGCGATATCCCGCACCCCGCCATCGGCAGGGCGCGCCGGATGCAGGTCGCGATGCCCAGCCTGCAGCATGAGGTGATGATCGAGGCGGTGGAGAACCACAACCCCGAGGTCATCGTGATCGACGAGATTGGGCGCGAGATGGAAGCCCTTGCGGCCCGTACCATTGCGGAACGCGGCGTGCAACTGATCGCGACCGCCCACGGCAACACGTTGGACAACTTGCTGCTCAACCCGACCCTCTCGGATCTGGTCGGTGGCATCGAGAGCGTCACCTTGTCTGACGAGGAAGCGCGCCGTCGTGGCACGCAGAAGACCGTCCTGGAGCGCCGTGCGCCGCCCACCTTCGACATCCTGGTCGAGCTGCAGGATCGCCAGCGCCTCCTGATTCACCCCGATGTTGCGGAGGCGGTGGACGCGTTGTTGCGGGGACGCGAGATGCCCGAGGAGATCCGCTACCGGGACGACGACGGCGAGGTCCATACGGAGCAGGTGCGGTCCGCGCTGACCGACCGGTCAGACAACGGCCATGCGCGCCCATACGCTCAGGATCAACCGGAACTCCCCCAGGGCACGCGCCGGCGCCGCAAGCTGAAGGAGCGTGCCATCTACGCCTTTGGTGTGGCACGTAACCGTCTGCTGCACGCAGCTCAGAACCTCCACGTTCCCATTCAGATCGTGGACAAGCTGAAGGAAGCCCACGTCTTGGTCACGACCAAGCAGTATTACCGCAAACGTCCCCGGGTTGTAACCGACGCGGAGCGACGGGGTGTCCCGATCTACGTACTCAGGGCAAACACGTCCGCGCAGTTGGAGACCTTCCTGAAGGACCTCTTCGAGCTGACAGGTGAGGAAGCGGATCCACTGACCTTGGCGATGGGAGAAGCGGAGAGCGCCATCAGCCGGATATTGGAGGGCGAACAGTCCATCAACCTCTCGCCACAGAACGCCTTCGTCCGCCGCTATCAGCACGAGGCGGCGCGCAAGGCGAACTTAAACTCCCGTTCGTTTGGCGACGAACCCTATCGTGCGGTGCGCATCTACCGCGAGAACTGATCAAGGCACGATGCCAGTTGCACGGCGCGAGCGTTTCTCGCGCCGTGCAATGGTGATAGCGACCACACCACCTTAGCATCGCAGCACAGGGAGCCATCCTATGCGCGGCTGGTTTATCACATTTGAGGGGCCTGATGGCAGCGGCAAGACAACGCAGCTCCGCCTGATGGCCCCTTGGCTTATGGCACAGGACATGCCCGTCGTCGTCACGCGCGAGCCCGGCGGCACGCCGGTCGGCGAGCGCATCCGGGACATCCTACACGATTGCGCGCACACGGAGATGACGGCGGAAGCGGAGATTCTCCTCTACTCCGCCTCTCGCGCACAACACGTCGGCGAGATCATCCGGCCCGCTGTGGCTGCCGGCAAGATCGTGCTCTGTGACCGTTTCTACGACAGCACCTTTGCCTATCAGGGTTACGGTCGCGGGCTCTCGCTGGACGCGCTTCGCCAGATCACCACCTTCGCCACCCAGGGGCTGGTCCCCGACCTCACGCTCTATCTCGACGTCCCGCCGGATGTCGGTATCGCGCGGCGGGAGGCAAGCGGCGAGGCGCTGAACCGGTTGGATCGCGAGGCTTTGGCCTTTCACCATCGCGTCCGTGTCGGCTACCTGGCACTGATCGAGGCGGAACCGTCCCGCTGGCGCTACGTCGATGCCACCGGGACGCCAGACGCCATTCAGGAGACCCTCCGCGAGATCGTCATGGCGACCATCTCGCCTGCCTAACACCTGGGGAGCGTGCTAGATGACCGTCAAAGTCGCTGTGGTGCAAATGGATCCCAAACTGGGTCAATACGACCGGAACCTGGCCCGTATCCGCGCGCTTTTCGAAGCCTGTCTCGCCCAGGGCGTCCAGCTCTCGGTCTTTCCGGAATGCGCCACCACCGGCTATGGCTTCGCCGATCTAGCCGGCGCCCGGGCGGTTGCCGAACCCGTCCCGGGGCCGACGACGGCGGCGCTCATTGAGCTTTGCCAAGCCCCCCATCGGGGGGCCGCACATCAACGCGCGGACGGCGGACCCTACGCCGTCGTGGGCCTGCTGGAGCGCACCGATGATCCCGGCGTCGTCTACAACAGTGCCGTGCTCGTGGGCCCCGAGGGCCTCGTCGGCCTCTATAGGAAGGCCCACCTGCCCCTACTGGGCGTCGACCGGTTCACCACGCCGGGCGACACGGGCTTCCAGGTGTGGGACACCGCGATCGGCCGGGTCGGCATCGAGATCTGCTACGACCTGCGCTTCCCCGAGGGCATGCGTGTGCTGGCACTCTCGGGGGCAGATATCGTCGCTTTGCCCACCAACTGGCCCGACGGCTCGCAGAATGCGCCCGAGTTCGTCACGCGGACACGGGCGCTCGAGAACAGGGTCTTCGTCATGGCCTGCAACCGCTGTGGCGAGGAGAGCGGCTTCTGGTTCTTTGGTCACAGCCAGATCACCGATCCGCGCGGCGCGGTGCTGGCTGAAGCCGAGGCCGGCGAGGAGATCTGCATCGCCGACATCGACCCCGCCGCTGCCCGCGAGAAACGCATCGTGCTCCGTCCTGGCGAGTTCGAGCTCGACACCGTCGGCGACCGCCGTCCGGAGCTGTACGGCAGAATCAGCGAATGAACTGAATGGCAGAATGGAGAATCAGCGAATGGCA
>JAFGNI010000166.1 GCA_016927095.1 Anaerolineae bacterium
CACACATCACGCATGAAGCCACGGTTCTGTTCCAGGGCGATAGCATCACCGATGCCGGACGCAGCCGGCAGGACGACAACGACCTCGGTCGGGGGTATCCCGCTATGGTGGCAGCGTGGTTCTCCGCCCTGTATCCTGAGAAGCGCGTGCGCTTCATCAACCGTGGCATCAGCGGCAATCGGGCGAAGGACCTCCGTGAACGCTGGCAGCGCGACTGTCTCGATCTGCACCCTACCCTCGTCTCGATCCTCATCGGCATCAACGACACGTGGCGCAGATATGACAGCGGCGATCCGACGCCTGTGGAGCACTACGAGGCTGCCTACCGAGCTGTCCTCGAGGTTACACGCGACACGTTGCAGGCGCAGATTATGATCCTCGAGCCCTTCTCGCTCCCGATTCCTGAAGACCGTGCCGCCTGGCGCGCCGACCTCGATCCGAAGATTGCGGTGACGCGAATGCTCGCCCGAGAGTTCGGCGCCACACTCGTCCCGCTTGACGGGCTCTTTGCCGCAGCCGCGGCCCAACGCGAGATGGGCTTCTGGCTTCCGGATGGTGTCCATCCCTCGGCCGCCGGTCACGCTCTCATCGCGCAGGCTTGGCTCCGCGCCGCTGGTGCTGGCGCTTGAGCTGCGGCGATCCGCCATGGGTGATCAGGCACTCGGTGCAAAGTCCCGATTGATCCCTGGTCGCGATCTTCCAGTCCCTTCCGTAGCCTAGAGGAGGTCCGCTATGATGACATCCAGAGAACGTGTAGCGATCACGCTGGCCCACGAGGAACCAGACCGCGTCCCTGTTGACCTCGGCGGTAGCGCTGTCACCGGAATGCACGTCAGCGTCGTCTATGGGTTGCGCCAGGCGCTGACTCTCGATCCCCCGGGCACGCCCGTAAAGGTCGTTGAACCCTACCAGATGTTGGGCGAGGTCGCGCCCGATCTGATGGATGCGCTGAACATCGATGTCGTGGGGCTAAGCTCGCCCAGAACGATGTTCGGATTCGAGAACACCGGCTGGAAGGAATGGACCACGTTTGACGGCACCCCGGTCCTCGTCCCCGCGGGGTTCAACACAGTTCCTGAACCCAGCGGTGATCTCCTGATGTATCCAGAGGGTGACCAGACCGTGTCGCCGAGCGGCAGGATGCCTGCGGGCGGTTGGTACTTCGACGCGATCATCCGCCAACCCCCGATCGACGATGAGGCACTTCAGGTCGAGGACAACCTGGAGGAGTTCGGCCCGATCTCCGACGCCGACCTGGCCTATTACGCTCACGAGTCCGAGCGCCTCTACACACAGACCGACAAGGCCATCCTTGCTAACTTCGGCGGCACCGGGCTTGGTGACATCGCGCTCGTCCCCGCTCCGTGGCTTAAGCACCCCAAGGGCATCCGCGATGTTGAGGAGTGGTACATCAGCACCGTGGCCCGCAGAGACTACGTTGACGCGGTCTTCGCGCGCCAGACCGAGATCGCACTTGAGAATCTGGCCTGTATCCACGGCGTCGTGGGCGATCGTATCACCGCTCTCCTCGTCACCGGCACCGACTTCGGCCAACAGCAAGGGCCGTTCATCTCGCCGCGAGCCTACCGCGCCCTCTATCAACCCTACCACGCCCGGATGAACGACTGGATCCACACTCACACCGGCTGGAAAACCTTCATCCACTCCTGTGGATCGGTGGTCAAGCTGATCCCGGACTTTATCGAGGCCGGATTCGACATTCTCAACCCCGTCCAGTGCTCTGCCGCCGATATGGATCCTTCGATGCTCAAGGCGACCTTCGGTGACCGCATCACCTTCTGGGGCGGTGGCGTCGACACACAGAAGACCCTACCCTTCGGCACACCCAATCAGGTACGGGCAGAGGTTCGCGAGCGCCTCCGCATCTTCAGCCCCGGCGGCGGCTTCGTCTTCAACACGATTCACAACGTCCAGCCGCTGTCCCCGGTCGCCAATGTCCTGGCCATCTACGAGACCGTATGCGAGGCAGCCCAGCCCAGCGCGTGAGGGCAACTGCGATCAGGACCAACCAGATGGAACAACCCCAACAGGAGGACGCTATGTCACCACCGACACTCGCTTTCAAGCGCGAGATACCGGTCCGTCACGTCGTCGACGTCTTCGTCGCGGGAGGCGGCCCTTCGGGCATAGCGGCATCACTTGCCGCCGCGCGTCAGGGCGCCAGTGTCTTCATCGCTGAGGGGCAGGCGTGCTTCGGTGGTATGGGGACCGCTGGGCTCGTGCCGGCCTTCATGTGTTTCACCGATGGCGTCAACTTCCTCGCCGACGGGATCGGTCGCGAGGTCTATGAGCGTACCAAGCGCTATGCCGACACGCCCAGGGATGATCCAGCCAACAGCGTCTCCATCAACGTCGAGGCGCTCAAGCGTGTCTATGATGATTTGGTCCGGGAAGTACGCAACATCAGCTTCACCTTCCTCACCCAGATCATCGGCGTGGAGACCGAGGGAGGCCACGTTACCCACGCGATCTGTGCCGCCAAGAGCGGCCTGTATGCCGTCAAGGCCACTGTCTTCATCGACGGTACTGGTGACGGCGACCTGGCGACATGGGCAGGTGCGCCCTACGAAAAGGGGGACGCGCAGGGCCACATGATGCCCGGCACCTTGTGCAGCCTGTGGGCCGGTGTCGATTGGGACCGTGCGAGCGCCCCTCAGAGTTCGGGCCTGGAGCGGGCCTTTGCCGATGGCATCTTCACCATTCAGGATCGACACCTGCCGGGTATGTGGCCGGTGGGGCGTCATATGGGTGGGGGCAATGTCGGTCACACCTTTGGCGTCGATGGCACCGACGAGCGCTCGCTCACGCAGGCGCTGCTCTGGGGGCGTGCCAGCATGGCCGAATACGAGACTTACTACAAGACCTACCTCGAAGGCTTCGAGGAGATGACCCTGGCGGCGACCGGGGCACTGCTCGGCCTTCGCGAGACACGTCGGATCCTGGGGGACTACGTCCTTAACCTGGAGGATTTCAAGACCCGCGCCGTCTTCGAGGACGAGATCGGCCGCTACAACTATCCGGTCGACATCCACGCCTCCACACCGAGCAACGAGGACTTCGCCAAATTCGAAGAGGAGTTCCGGTCTCTGCGCTACGGGCGCGGGGAGAGCTACGGCATCCCATACCGCATCCTCACCCCACAAAACCTCGACAACGTCCTCGTTGCTGGGCGCTGCGTGAGCACCGACCGCTTCCTGCAGGGGTCCCTCCGAGTGATGCCTGGCTGCTATATCACAGGTCAGGCCGCGGGCATTGCTGCGAGCCTCGCCGTGGCGTCCAAAAGCTCGGTCCGGGCCGTTGACGTGCGTGCCCTACAGGCCGGCCTGAAAGCGATGGGAGCCTACCTGCCCAATGCCTGAGCCGCCTGAACAGGCCGCCGAGATCGACCAGGAGGGCACGGGAACCCTTGGAAGGCCTGAGGGCTATCGCCGGAACTTCTGGTGCTTGGCCCTGGACTTTGGTTTCTTCGGCATCGGTATGGCCTTCTTCGGGCCGAGTACCGTCATCC
This sequence comes from Anaerolineae bacterium, assembly GCA_016927095.1. The sequence goes on from JAFGNI010000166.1 coordinate 3,530, forward strand.
CTGGCTTCCTGACCACACTGGGCGCGTCAGCCACCGTGATCGGGCTCCTCGCCACGTTGCAGCGCGCCGGATGGCTGCTACCACAACTCCTTGCCGCGCGCTACCTGGCAGACAAACCGTACAAGAAACCATACATCATCGTCCCCGCAGCTATCAGCCGTAGCGTAATCTTGATGTTGTCAGTGCTCGTGTTGATCACCAGAGCGCAGCCTCCGGGTCTGACCATCGCCGCGACCACCTTCGCCCTGGCGATCTTCTGGATCTCGGACGGTCTCGGCAGTATGGCGTGGTTCGACTTCCTCAGTAAGTCCGTTCCACCCAACCGTCGCGGGCGGCTGACCAGCATCGGGCAGGTGCTCTCCGGGGTGCTCAGCTTCGCCGCCGGTTTTGCCGTCGAATGGATCCTTAGTGCGAACGGGCCGGCCTATCCGACCAACTATGCCAGCCTGTTCCTCTTCGGGTTCGGGATGCTGACGCTATCCCTGACCATGATCACTCTCGGCGTCGAGACCAGGAGCCGGACTGCCGCGAGAGTGCCGAGTTGGAGGGAGTACCTTCCACAGCTCGGGCGCATTCTGAAGCGCGACCACGCCTTTCGCCGCTACCTCCTGACGCGTCAGGTCTTCGGCCTGGCTGGCTTGGCCGGCCCGTTCTACATTACCTACGCCCTGGATCAGCTCCAACTCCCGGATCAGGTCGCCGGGCGTTTCACATCGGTGGGGGTCATCGGGGGCATCATCGCCGCAGCACTCTTCGGATGGCTCAATGAACGGTACGGCACCCGCATCGCTTCTCAGGCGAGCATCCCCATTACGGCAGCCATACCTATCTTGGCGCTGATGATCCCCCGCTGGATCACCGACCCTCTCTGGCTCGCTTGGGGCTACAGCTTGGTGTTCCTGATGAATCAGGCGTCGATGAGCTGCTACCTGCCCGCCTGGACGGCCTACGTCCTCGAATGGGCTTCTGAGACAGAACGCCCCCTCTACGTCGGATTGACCAACACGCTCAACGGCTTCACCGCCCTCTTCGCCACCCTGGGCGGGCTCATCCTCCAGTGGACCGACAACAACTACCAGGTCTTGTTCATCATCACCGCGATCGGTACACTCATCGCCCTTCCGCTGTCCTTCAGCCTCCCGGAGCCACGGAAGCCCGGGCGTGCAAGTGTTCTGACCTGACCTGCTGCGACTCAGTGTCACTCGCCTCTCGATTCCAGATTCGAGATCCTGTTCCATGCGACGGACCCATATCCCGGAAGGATGGCAATGCTATGCACCTGACCATTGACTGCGCGCGGAGTCTCGGTCCCCTACGCCACTTCTGGCAGAGCACGGGGTTTACCCCCGCCAGTCTCCTGCTTGATGCCGACATGCGCCAGGCCATTGCGATCATCGGGGCCGTCCCCCATGGTGGCATCACCTGGGTTCGCATTCACTATCTGTTGGAGCTCGTCACCGCCATCGACCTGGGAACGTCCCACACATCTTACAACTGGTCGCGCCTCGACGTGGCGCTCGACGTGCTCGCCCGCAGCGGTCTCAAGCCCATCTTCGAACTGATGGGCAACGTCGCCGGCTACTTCACGGACTACACCGTTACGGCGCAGGCGCTGGCCTGGCGAGACCTTGTGCATGCATTGGCGGAACACCTCATCGACCGGTACGGAGAGGCGCAGATCCGCAGTTGGCTGTTCGAGACGTGGAACGAGCCCGATGTGCGCTTCTGGACCCAGGGCGATGAGGCATTCTGTATCTATTACGATGCGTGTGCTGCCGGACTCCAGGCAGCCGATCCGGCCCTGCGCCTGGGTGGGCCCGGTACCTGTCGAAACCTCTCCCCCACCCTTAAGACATTTCTCGCCCACTGCGATACCGGCATCAACGCCCTAACTGGAGGGCCCGCGACGCGCCCCGCCTTCATCTCGGTGCACGAGAAGGGCGTCCGGTCCCACCTGGAGGACCTGACACCCGACTCCATGGGTATCACCGAACGGGAAGCTCGCATCGTCGACTACATTCGCGAACACCACCCCGCTCTTGCAGGCCTGCCCTTTATGAACAACGAGTGCGATCCGCAGGTCGGCTGGGGCACGATCCACACGTGGCGCGCGCGGCCCTACTACGCCGCACTTGTGGTCAAGATCATCAACCAACACCTTCTGACCCTCGTGGACGGAAAGGGCGTGGATTACAGCTTGCTCAGCAACGACAACGGGTTTCTGGGCACTTGGGGGCACCGTACGTTACTGACGCGTTTCTCCGAAACCGATCACATCGACCACGGTCAGGCAGACGGGCAACGCGACGGTCCACGCCTCGAGGAGGATCTGCTGCGCCGGAGCTTCGAGCTCATCAAGAAGCCGGTGCTCAACGTGATGACGCTCCTCTCGCTTCTCGGTGACGAACGCTGCGCTGTGACGGGCACGGGTGGTGCGGCGGCTCCCTGCGGCGCCATCGCCACCCATCGTGGCGAGGAGCAGGTGGCAGCGCTGCTCTACAACAGCGTCGACGCGATCAACGCCGGAGGCAACAGCCCGGTCACCCTCACGCTGATGAATCTGCCTTTTCGTCGGGCGATGCTGTGCACCTTCCAGATCCCCGCACCCTCGGACGCGGCGGGTATGGACACGGACCCATTCGCCGTGTGGGACCGGATGGGGGCACCGGATC
>JAFGNI010000743.1 GCA_016927095.1 Anaerolineae bacterium
GGTAGCGCGCGCGGATGGTGGACAGGTGGGCGCTGACCGTGGAGGGGGCGTAGGTTGCCAGCATCTCGTCCCGATAGCGTGCCAGGTCGGGCTGGTGCCATTGCAGGCGGTTGGTGGACAGCCAGTCGGCGAACCTGCCCAGGCGGTAGCGTGCGTCCTTGCTGGCGTCTGGGGGGATGAGCAGGGCTGTTGGGTCGTGATAGGGGGTCAATTCGGTTGGCATTAGGGGGGCCTCCTTTGGTTGCGTATACTGGCAATTCTACGCAATCATTATAGCTCAGAAAGGCGCATTTGTCAAGGGTTTTGGGAGGGAAATGCTCCCTAGAGACGGCCCGCGCCGCCTTTTCGCGGGCCAGCGGCAGGCGTTCCAGGTGCAAAGTCGTTCACGATGCCAAACCACCGCCCTCACTCTGTCCAACTTGCTCTCTGGGCGACGGGGTGACCTCGACTGCCGAGAGGGCAGAGGGCGCTCGTGTTACTTGCACTAAACAAAGAGCACAGGCCAGATTATGGAGAGGCGGAGGAGACGACCCGGAAACCGTAGTCGTACCAGTCGCTATCTGGGAAGTACCTGTGGCGAAACGCGCAACGAGCGTGGTCCCGGGAGCTCTGGAACGACCCGCCGCGAATCACCGGGCACAGTTCCCTCCCCGCTGCATCCAGGTTCTCTCGGCCGTCATTCGGATCATATGGGTAGTCGAAGTTCGGCCTGTCCCGTTCCCGCACCCGCAAGCTGCGTGTCCATTCCCACACATTGCCCACCATATCCGCGCAGCCATATGGGCCGGCCCCGTTGGGATAGGCACCCACCGAGGTCTTGTTCCACTTGCCCCCTTCTGCGGTATTGCACCGCGTCGCATCCCATTCGTTACCCCACGGATAAATGCGACCGTCTGCCCCCCTCGCCGCCTTTTCCCATTGTGCCTCAGTCGGCAGCGCCACCGGCAGTCCTGTCCTCTCTGCCAGCCATTGGCAGTAGGCAAGCGCATCGTACCAGGTCACGCAGGTCACCGGATGATCGTCCTGCCCGTGCAAACTGAACTTGTTTCGCGGCTGGTACCCACTGCTCTCGGCAAAGACGCGGAATTGGGCCACGGTCACCGGGCAACGACCGATCCAGTATCCCGGCAGGGCGAGCGGATGCTGGGGCAGTTCATTGTCTCGCGCGTCAGGGTCTATCCCCTTGTCGCTGCCCATCAGGAATGGCCCCGGCGGCACCCAGACCATCGGTTGACCCAACAAGGCTGCCAGGTAGCGCAATCCTAAGTGGTGGAATGGATGTCCGGGCTGCTGCGCCACCGCCAAGACCTCACGTCGCACAACCTCTCCCCCTTCTAGTAATGCCTGCGCTGCCAGCCCCGATACTTCCTCGTCCCTGTCCGACACTGCTCTAAGAAGGGGACACACGACGCGCTTGCTGCGTACCCGTGCCAACGCAGCTACCGCACGCCGCCGATCTGTGACTTGTGGCGATTCCAACAGCCGAATAGAGTCCCTAGCCACCGCCTCGCGCGTTTCCTCACTGACCTTCCGTCCTTCCTCGGTGCACCACCATGCTAGCCAGGGGTTGACACGCGCTACCTCGCGGGCCAGCCAGTCTGCATCCTCGACCAGCCCGGCGAGCTGCACAAAGGTCTCCGCCCACCAGTCATCTGCTGCCAAGCTGGCCAGACCCTCTTCCCTGCGGGTCAGCACGCGACGCACATTACGCAGCGAACGCTCCCCCCAACTCGTGTCCCGCTCCCGTTCGACCATCCCGCACAAGGCCAGCGCAGCAAAGTGCTCCTGTACCGTCTGGTGCGGCGCAAACCACAGTGTCTCTTCTCCAGCTAGTAGGCCGTGCCGCGCGCAGGCGCCCAACACATCTTCGGGCCTACCCTCGACTGAACTCTCGATGAGCACGTCTACCGCCTCGATCCACGAGCACGAGATACGCTGTTCCCGACTCAGACGGTAGGCTAGTTCGACCAATGCCTGTCGCTTGTGCCGCTCCGGGATGCCGGCATCCATGCGCCGGTCCGTGTCGCGGCGCAGCATGCGCGAGACAAAGCGCGCATACAGCTCGCCCCGATTGCCAGGTAGCGACTCGTCGGCAGCCCCCGCCTCCTTGATCAGCCAAAGGATCAGGGGCGTGCGGGACATTTCGCGCAGGCGCTCGTCTAGCCGGCTATAGAGCCCTTCCCCTTTAGCCCCCAAGTGCGCGACCAGGTAGGCCCGTGCCTGCCCGTCGGCAATGGGCTGCACCGCGACGGCGCGCTCTACCTCGCCCCGCAGCCGCCGCCACATCTCGTCCTTCGGGCGACTGGTGAGGATCAGCGGATGCCCGGCATAGTTGGCCCTCCACCGCACCAACTCGCCGACCAGGCGGTCGCGGTAGGGCGGGGCAACCTCGTTCAAACCATCAAATAGAAAGACACATCGACACGCCCCATCCCGAAGAAATGCATCTAGTGCCCACTCGCCCTCTAGGCGGAGGTGGCCTGTTTCCTGGAGTAGCGCGCACACCCATTCTCGCAGCGGGGCACCGTCGTACTGAAAGAGGCGTACCAATACGGGCACGACCGGCTCCTCGCCAGTACATAACTCCCAGGCCAGCCGTTCCAACGCGACCGTCTTGCCTGAACCCGGCTCGCCCAGCACCAGTAGCCGGTTGGTCACGTGGAGTGCGGTCAGGAGGTTCTCCCGTGGCCCCAGCTGCCCCGCCTGGTACGGTGAGGCTTCGATGGGTAGCGTGGCACCCTCTTCTTGGATGTACGTAGACATGCCGCCCCAGCGCGCCTGGGCGTCCCTTGCTAGGCGCTCGCGCAGAGCGGCACGGTGTTGGGCTATGGCCTGGGGAGAGGGTAACGTACCTGGACCAGCCAGAGCATCGATGTCCAGGGCAAGAACATGGTCGGCCATCTGAGCAATGTCATCGGGTAGTACATCATCGACCAGTGGACGGAGTTCGGCCAAGTCGTATTCAGTATGCTCCTTGTGCTCCTGAATGATCCGTTTCGCACGTTGCCTTTCTTCTGGCCGCTCAGAGGTGCGAATGATGGCCTCGTACTCGCGCACGATGTCATAGGACTCGCGGATAGCTCTCTCAAGGTCATCTTTGCGCGCCATATCCTACTCCATCTCGTCGTCAGGATCCCCCACAATCACCCCCACCATCTCTGCCGCCATCGAGCCCAGCGCACTCATTAGATAGCGCACGTCGCCAAGATACACCCGCACAGCGCCTGGCTCGCCCTCTCTGCGGAGCAGAATGTGCGGCTCGTCGGCTTCTAGGACGAATCCGTCACGGATGTGGATGGTGTTCTGTATCCTGAATACTCCTGTTTGCACGACGGCCTCTCGGCCACAAGCGATGCCATGTAGGGTCCAGACGAAGCTCCGCTTCAGTCAATCACTGGCGTCTCAATGCCAGCAATTCGTGCTCTGCCGCCTGTTTCACCTCATCATTCTGGCTGTTCTCCAGAAGCCACTCAAAGTCAGCGATAGCCTTTTCTCGCTCACCCAGCCCTCCGTAGGCTCGACCACGCCCGAAATAACACTGGTCCCGGAAATCGACAGACGACCCGTATTCCAAAGCATAGATACAGTCAGCGATGCAGTGAGTATAGTCATCGACGACGCGATCAAGATCTCCGCCGCCTAGTCTTTCCGAGTCACCTCTCACCGCGTACGCACCGCAGCGGAGTCCTATCGTCCTAATCGAGGCGTTGCCGTCTCTTGAGATTTGGATTGCCTCCGCTTGATTAAGGGTATCAATGGATCGAGTTCGGTCTCCCTCGTATCCGCGCTTGGCGTATGCCTCGCCAAGGAGGTTATAGGCCTCGTCGTGAGCTGGATCTAGCCTAGTGGCTTCCAGGAAATCCTCAACAGCCGAGGGCCAGTCGCCGCTCCAATGAGTCAGACCTCGTCGCAAATACGCTTCTGCAACGGGTCGAATGTCGATGATGCCGTTATAGATGGGAATCGCCTCCATTGCCTTCCCCTCCTGTCGTAGGCTCCAGGTCCAATTCAGGCAGTCGGTCCACAGAACTCCGCAGTCAGAGGCTGGCTCCCAGTTGGAGTCCTTGCAGCCATATAAACCAGCACACGGTCCCGGCATTTCGGTCGGCATCGGTGGTATTGGCGTCGCTGTGTTCGTCGGGATGGCGATTGACGTTGACGTCGGCGGTACTAGCGTTGGTGTCGGCGGTACTTGGGTCGGTGTCTGGGTCGGCGGTATGGGCGTCGGTGTCGGTGGCATTGGTGTTGGTGTCGGCGGAACCGGTGTCGATGTTGGCGGTACCAATGTTGGCCTGGATGTGGCTGTAGGAACGGGCGTAGATGCCAGCAGTCGAGTAGGTGTGGATGTCGAAGAAGGAGCAGGTGTAGTCGTTGTGGAGCGAGTCGCTTTTGACGTTGATGTTGACGTATTGGTGGCTTCGGGCACGGGCGTGCGGGCCAATGTGGGCACAGCGACCGTGGCAAGCGTGCTCGTTGATGTCCACACGGCTACGGACGGCGACTGAGGCGTCTCAGTGGGTCTAGTCCAAGGTCCGAGTGCTCGTATACCTAGGTACGAACCGATTAGCACGATTATTACCAGCATGACCACAACAGCCCACGCCCTGGATCGGCGAAACCTGCTCGGAGATCGAGACGCGGAAGGCTGTTCAGTCTTCAGAGACGGTGTCGCAGCAGAAAAGTGGTTTGCGATCTGGGCCATCTCCTCAGACAGCTCACCCTCGACCAGTGGGCGATACTCTTTCAGGTAGATATTGACAAGCCCCCACTGCTTTCGGATCACTCGTTTGGCACGCAGTTCTTCTTCTGGTCGGTCCGAGTCGCGGATGATGCATTCGTTCTCCCGGATCAGATCATAGGATTCGCGGATAGCTTGTTCGAGGTCCTCTTTCCGAGACACTGCTTCCCCCTCCTTGCAACTCGGCCTTTCGCGGTGGGACGATTGCTACCAGTATACCACAACTCGCCGCACTTGGCACAACGACATTGCCGAACCCCGCTGATCGTGGTACAATGCGAGTAAGCGTAGAGTGCATTCAGCCTCGTCGTTGATGGAGGAGGATGGTGTGGGAGATGAGCAGCCGATCACTGGCCTGGGAGAGTTGCAGGTGGGTGGTCGGCTGTTTTTGCGTGGCTAAGTCGAAAGCTGCACCCAGGATGTACAGCAAGCACAGCGCAATGCGATACTGTTCTGGGGGTTGATGCCACGAGACATCTCTCATCGGATTCAGACTAGAGAATGGCAGATTCGCTGGGGGGGGGAATATGAGCACATCTACACCGTTTCTGTGTCGCATCGGCTTGCACGATTGGGGAGATTGGGAACCATTCGGCCAGAATCCTTGCATAGAGCAACGATTCTGTCGCCGGTGTGGTAAACCAGACACCCGCGAAGTTCATACTTGGGGCAACTGGGTGTACATATCGGCATATGATTGCGTTCAGGAGAGGACATGCCGGTTTTGTGGTGCAAAATCGGAGCAGAGATGGAAGCATCCGTCTTGGGAATGGGTCTATATGGCTGATGGAGATTGTACGCAGCAACAGATATGTCGTAAATGTAAGAGACCGCACCCAGACGACCTGCGTCAAGAGCGTCACTATTGGATTGAGGATCGACAGCAAGAGCCGAGCGACTGGCCGAAGAGAAAGATATGCCAGCGATGCGGAAAAACCCAGGACATGTATAGGTGACTGGTTCAGAATACTCGGGACTTATCCCTACCAATAACATCTATAATGGGCTAGCGCCTTCTCCTCAGCGACATCATTTTCGGACCTAGCCCGCTTCATCGACTACAGGACTACTTTGCGGAGTTGTGGGAGAGGGAGTATGGAGGGGCTGAATGAAACTTAAACGTACACCGCTGGTCACACTCATAGCCTTGCTGGTTCTACTGCTCACCATCTTCAGGCCGGTCCATACAGGGGCTGCGACCAAGCCTGTTCCACAGTTTGTCGTCATCTCCGAGATTGCCTGGATGGGCACGACTAACTCACCTACCCACGAGTGGATCGAGCTGTACAACAAACCCGTCAACGGCCCCATCAACCTCACCGGCTGGACCCTGCAAGCCGCCGATGGCACACCTTCTATCGCTCTCTCGGGCATCATCCCCGCAGGCGGCTACTTTCTGCTGGAACGCACCAACGACGGCTCCGTTCCAGGCGTGGCTGCCGATCAGATCTACACCGGCGCGCTGGGCAACAACGGCGAGCATCTGCTCCTGTATGACAGCTCATCCACCCTCATCGACGAGGTGGACTGCGCCGGGGGATGGTACGCCGGCCACGACCGGGCGCGCGTCCCGATGGTGCGCGTGGATACCTACCTGCCCGGCACCGATCCCAGCAACTGGACGTACAACCCGCGCTGCGGCACGGCCACCAACTCGGCCGGCGCGACCTACGAGTGCCCCTACACCGTGTACAGCACGAGCGACCCGCTGTACTATGCGGTCTATTTCAACGAGCGAGCCACCACGGCCAGTGGGCCGACGATCCAACCCACGGCGATGGAGAACGCCCTGCTGGACCTTATCGACCGCGCCACGACCAGCATCGACATAGCTCTCTATGGCCTGAACCGGCAGAGCGTCGTGGATGCCCTGATCGCGGCGCACAACGCCGGCGTTACTGTGCGCGTGGTGGGCGACGACGAGGCGGCCACGTCGGCGGAATATGGGGCCAGCTACCAGGCCCTCACCAACGCGGGCATCACGATCGTCACCGACACCTCCCTGAGCAAGATTCAGCACAACAAGTTCCTGGTGCTCGACGGCAGCGTGGTCTGGACTGGCAGCACCAACTTGACCGATACCTGCCTGACGCTCAACGCCAACAGCAGCATTGCGATCACGGACACGGTGCTGGCCGGCAGCTATACCGCAGAGTTCGAGGAGATGTGGGCCGGCAGCTTTAGCGGGGACAAGACGGTCAATACCATCCAGCACCTGGACTATGGCGGCACCCTGGTGGAGAGCTATTTCTCGCCCACCGACTGGCCCGCATTCGAGGTGTGGCTCGAACTGGCAAAGGCCGAGGAGACCATCCACTTTGCGATGTTCTTCTGGACCGATGAGCTGCTCTCCAGGCGGGTGATGGAGCGTCTGAGAGCAGGCGTCGAGGTGTACGGCGTGTGGGACCAGCTTGGGGCGTCCAATGTGGCCTCCCAGGATGAGCTGCTGTGCGCGGCTGGGGCGCGGATCGGGATCGAGAATCTGCCGGGCAAGGTGCACCACAAGTTTGCGGTGATCGACGTGGAGGGGGACGACCCCGTGGTGATCGTGAGCTCGTACAACTGGACCGAGGCCGGGGCCTATGACAATGACGAGAACACGCTGATCATCCACGACCACGAGCTGGCACGGGCGTACTATGCCGAGTGGCAGCGACTATGGGCGACGGTGCCGGAGGACAGGGTGTGCGAGGCGGTTAGGGTGTATTTGCCGGTGGTGCAGAATGGATATACAAGTCCGTAGGCTCCCGCGTCCCATAGAGCGTTCAGCGCAAGTTTGCACGCAATTCGCTGAGGTGTTATAATGGAACTATAGAGGTTTGTCGCTTCTGCGAAACCGAGAAGAGAAAGTCTAACACGCATAGCCGGTCGCTATGCTGGGGGGATCCCTGGCAGTGATCGGCTTTTTGCTTGTGAGTTGAGAAGAGGTGGGGGGATATAGGCGAATGCCTGAATCAGAAGGCGCTTGCTTGAGGTATTGCGTCTGCGTGCGCGCCGCAACTAACTGCGCTCAAGCGGCCCTCCCACGTGCGTTGGTGGTGCGCGCGTGCCTGGGCTTGGCTGGCTGGCCACACGTTGGCCTGGATGAGAAGCAGCGTTGCCTGGAGACGATCTTGAGGCTAGACCCGGAGCTAGTGAGGGCGCAACAACGAGACATAGCGCCGCCCGTCCTGGGCCAGTTGCTCAGGATGTCAGACAGCCCGTTTGGTGTCAGATGAACGGCGGTCCGAGACCGCTCACATACATGTTATACGAGGAGTTAGAGAATCATGGGATATGATCTAGACGTATTTGGCTGTTTGCCTATCTGGGTTTGGGCTATCATAATCGTAGTTATGATAGCGGCTATGGGAATCCAAAAGTCGATCAAAGCAGGTCAGCGGCAGCCAAAAGAAAGCTCAGGTTCAGATGAGAGACTATGTCCCCATTGTGCGGAAATAGTCAAGCTCCAAGCCCGTGTATGCAAGCACTGTGGCCGCGATCTCCCGGCTCCGTTTGTGATTCCACCAGAGTACTCTCTTGACCAGTTACCGGAGTCTGACCAGATAGCCATCAGGCAGAACTCTCCTAGCCGAAACTTGACTATCGCAAAACGTTCTATCGAAGACAGGAATTGGCATCGCGCAATAGGCTCTCTTCAGGCCATAACGATGACTGCCGATAGCGATAGTAAGGTCTACAGGGATGCCTATGCGCTACTTCACAAAATGTTGAAGTGAGCTTTGACTATCAAGGACTTGGTAGAAGCTCGACTCTTGCAGGCCTTGAGAAGCGTCTATGCTCAACGAACTCCGCACCTTCTCCGCCTGCCTCATCACCCGCTGGCTCCGCCGCCCGCGTGCGTTGGGGGTGCATGCCTGATTCTGGCTTGCCGCCCATATGGGCGGACTGGACGAGAAGCGACGGTGGCTGGAAGCTATTTCGGGGCTGGAATTATGAGCTGACCAGCGCGGCGCTACAGGGGATAGTAACCCGACAGCAGGCTGCGACCCGTTTGCGTCGAGCCGACGCCGCAGCAATGGCCACGGCCTCCTACCGGGCCACTAGCGCAAAGAGTGTGTTACTTGCGGACGATCTATGGAGACAATCCCACCGAACGCTGACAGGGAGGTCAAATTGGACCATCACATTCTTGACAATCTGGAACTGCTCCTAGAGTACTACAAAGTCCAACAAGCCGACTACGAGCTGCGACACCGTGCGATCTGGACTGAGGTTCAGCACTACACCTGGGTTCTGTCGGTTCTTCTCGGGGCTGGCCCTATCGCGGCTGTTGGACAGCCGTCACTGAGTCCGCTGCAACTTGGGTTTTTGATCTTCCTGCCTCTTATCGGAGTTATGGTAGCTATCTTGGCCTTCTTCATTATGCGCAAAGATTTTTTCTACTTCTCAAGCGCTGATGCACGGCTGTTGTTCCTGGAAAAGAAGCTAGGTGTTCTCTCAGAGGACGATTACATTGACGCTCGATTACAGAGAGCACAAAGACCAGACTTCACTGTGAGAAGCGACCTTGAGGAGCAAGTTCCTATAAGATTGGTAGATGTCTTTAAGCCCCGTATCAGGGCTCTAATTCTAGCTACCTTCTTGGTATATGCTATAGCTGGCGTTCTCGAGATAGCCTACTTCTCCTACTTGTTCTTTTTGTGAGTGACACATTTCCACGA
>JAFGNI010000167.1 GCA_016927095.1 Anaerolineae bacterium
CGCCCCTGGCGACGGCAAGGCCTGGCGCGAGCACTCATTGCCCGCAGCCTAGCGATCCACAAGGCACAGGGCATGACGGAGACGGCGCTGGGAGTAGACGCACTCAACCCGAACGGGGCCCTGCAGCTCTACCGGAGCATGGGCTATGTCCAGACCAAGAAGTACACGGTCTATCGCAAGCCCTTGGAGGTAGAGCATTCTGTGAGGAAGGAGCGACCAGGATGATCCTAATCTGCGAACGTGACGCACAGACGCTTGAGCGAATCTGCGAGATCTGTGATATCGCACCGGGCTACACTGAGTCAGCAAGGGAGATGATGCCCATGGGTATCGACGAGCGAAATCTGGCGTGGTTCTATGTAGCGCCAGGGTATGAGAACGAGACGACTAGCAGGCAGCTGCTGGCCTTCGCGCGCGACCTGATCGGGCCTAACGCGTGGGCCGTCGTGCAGGCAAGCGATGCAGCAGGCCGCCGCCTCTGCAGCGAACTGGGCCTGAAGATCGTGGCCAGCTATGCCAACCAGGCCGAGGAGCCATCCGGCATCAGCGTCCACGTCGTGACCACTGGCGCCACCCTATGACCGTGCGTCTGAAGCGGTATCGTGACCTCCTCAAGGCCTATCTGCAGCCACAGTGGCGTAGCGTCAGCCTACTCACAGCCCTGATGCTGCTCAGCATCGGGCTGCGACTGGTAGGACCGCAGATCCTGGGCGCGTTCATTGACGCCGTCCAGGCAGGTGAGCCCGTCCGGGATCTGCTCCAAAACGCCGCAGCTTTCCTCGCCGCGGCAACGGCTGGGCAGGCGGTAGCCCTGGTGGTCACCTATCTGGCGGGGAATGTCGGTTGGCGCGCCACAAACAGCCTCAGAACGGATCTCGCTGCGCATTGTCTGGCCCTCGATATGGGCTTCCATAAGTCCCATACCCCCGGTGAACTGATCGAGCGTATCGACGGCGATGTCGGGATGCTGGCGGAGTTCTTCTCAGAGATGGTCGTCGAGTTCCTGGGCAACAGCCTGCTGAGCGTGGGCGTGCTCGTTGCACTCCACCTCGTCGACTGGCGCGTAGGCCTTGTCGGCGCCGCATACACCGCGCTCGTCGTCTTGGCCATTCGAGCTCTGCGCGAGCGAACGACGGAGGCCTGGAAGAGCAACCGCGACGGCGAGACCGCGCTCTTTGGCTTTCTCGGCGAGCACCTCTATGGCATGGCGGACATCAGGGGAAACGGCGCCGAGGCCTTCGTGATGACGCGCCTCCACCACCTGATGAATGCCGTTGCCGCAGGCAGGCTCAGGGCCGTTGTGATGCGCAGTCTCCAGACCAATCTGGCGGCGCTTGTCTTTGCTGTCGCCCAAGTCGCAGCCCTTGCGCTCAGCGCCTGGTTGCTGACCCGAGGTGAAACAACCTTGGGCAACGTCTTCCTAACGCTCAACTACATCGCGCTCCTGAAAGATCCGGTCAGCCGAATCCAGAGGCACGCCGGAGACCTTCAGCGCGCCACTGCCGGTATCCAAAGGATCAGCGCCCTGCTCGAGGCGCGACCCGCCATTGCATCGAATGCGACCGCAGCACCCGCCGCCGGTGCCGCAGCGGTGGCCTTCCAACATGTCAGCTTCCACTACGATGATGCGCCGTCCGCCCAGGATGCCTCACTCGACGGGGTGCCGGACGATGGATGGGCGCTTCAGGACATCTCGTTCACGCTGCCGCCGGGACACGTGCTGGGACTACTAGGGCGCACGGGAAGCGGCAAGACGACGGTCACACGGTTGCTCTTCCGGCTCTACGATCCCGATGAGGGCAGGATCTTGCTTGGTGGCACTGATCTGCGGAATATGCCGCTGGATGCCCTCCGGCGACGCATCGGACTCGTGACCCAGGAGGTCCAGCTCTTTCGTGCCAGCGTGCGGGATAACCTGACGCTGTTCAACTCGGAGATCCCCGATGCGCACCTGCTCACAGCGCTGGAATCCCTCGGGCTGGCGAGCTGGATTGCCTCTCTGCCCGAGGGTCTGGACACGAGACTGCAGCCGGGGAGCGAGGGGCTATCTGCCGGCGAAGCGCAGCTTCTGGACCTGGCGCGTGTCTTCCTGAAGGACCCTGATCTCATCATCCTCGACGAGGCATCGGCTCGGATAGACCCCGCTACCGAACGCTTGCTCGACACAGCCATCTCCCGCCTCATCGAGGGTAGGACGGCGATCATTGTCGCCCACCGGCTCTCCACGGTGGCGCGGGCCGGTGACATCATGGTGATGGATCACGGCAGGATTGCTGAGTTTGGCGTGCGCGAGGTATTGGCCGCCGACCCCCATTCCCGCTTCCACCACCTGCTCGAGACAGGCCTCCAGGAGGTGCTCACGTGAAACGTCTTCCGACGTGGACGGCAACGTGGCAGCTCATCCGGTTCCATCCCCAGTCCTACGCGGCCATGACGGTGCTCTACGTGCTCTCCTACGCCACGTTGGCGCTGCCAGGGCTCGTCCTCCAGAGGATCTTCGACCGTCTCAGCGGTCACACCGCTGCCGGGATCAACCTTTGGACGCTGCTGGGACTGCTGCTCGCTGCCGAGTTAGCACACATCATTGCCAACTTCGCTCTGAGATTCCCAGAGGAAACCTTCCGTTACCATGGCTGGGCACTGCTGCGCGGCAACATCGTCGCCAACGCCCTGCGGCGCCCCGGCGCCGAGTCCCTTGCGATCGC
>JAFGNI010000168.1 GCA_016927095.1 Anaerolineae bacterium
CGTTCTAGCGCTCCAACGTTGCGCCGTTCACCGCCTCCAGCATCGCCACGATATTCACCGGCGGGACGTCGGCCATGATGTTGTGCACCTGTTGGAAGACGTAGCCGCCGCCAGGCGCCAGGATCGCCATCCGCCGGCGCACATCGGCCTGCACCTCTTCAACGGTGCCTCGCGGCAGGACGTGCTGCGTGTCGCATCCCCCGCCCCACAGACACAGGTCCTTGCCGTAGGTCGCCTTCAGCACCTCGGGCACCATCCCACGGGCCGAGGTCTGGACCGGCTGGAGGATATCCAACCCCGCCTCGATGAAATCTGGGATGAAGGGCGACACATCGCCGCACGAATGCAGCATCACTTTGACGTCCGCCAGCACCTTCGCCCGCTGCCACATCGCCCCGTGCCGCGGAAAGAAGAACTCGTGGTACATCTTCGGCGAGATCTGCGGGCCGGTTTGCATCCCCAGATCATCCCCAAACATGATGATGTCGATGTAGGGGCCGACGGCCGAGAGGAACTTCTCCAGGTTGGCCAAGTGCATCTCTGTGAGCGCGTCCAGGAATCGGCGCATCCGGGCAGGCTCCATCGCCAGGCGCATCAGGAATCCGTCCATGCGGAAGAGGAACTGGCCCCACTCCATCAGGTTCCCACCGAAGAGGCCGATAATGGCACGCTCCGAGGACGCACGAAACGCCTCAGCCCCCGCCGCCAACTGCGCCAGCCCGGCCGCGTCGAAGCCGATGGGCGCCGGTGGTGCGCCAAGCGTCGCCCACATCACCTTGTTCATAGCGTCGTCCAGGTGCGAGAAGTCGTCGCCCGCGTAGTCCACCCACGGGAAGCAGGTCTGCTCGAAATAGAGGCTGCCACCCTTCTGGATCGCGATCAACCTGCCGTCAGGGTCGAGGATCTGCCAGTCATCGCCCACCCTGACCGGTTCGATGAAGGCCGGGATCTTGCACGGCGTCCCATCCGGCAGCACCCAGTCGCGCCAGTCTTCCGCATCCGGCGCGAAGCCCCGGCCCAGCTCTACCACGTCCACGCCAAAGCGGTCGAGCACGGGCGGTTCGACGATCGCCAGTTGCTGGACGAAATCGTAGACATAGATATCACCGGACTGAATCCCCAGATGCTGCTTCAGCTTGTTGTAGGCGATCGCCATGATACCGGAAGACCGGTGTCCACCCAGATCGACCGGCACCCGGTCCGGCTCTTGATGCGCCACCGCCTGCATCACACGCTCTCGTGACGTCGTCATCGGTCCTCCTTGATTCTCCCACGCCGTGCAGCCAGCGCCTGAACCAGCGTCACCGCCAGGATCATGATTTGCCCCAAAGCATAGCCCATCACCAGAGGGATGAGGTGGCCATGGTCAAGCCGCAGCGCCATCCAGATCGCGACACAGACATAGACGCCCAGCGCCAGCTCGCCCATCCACAGCCTGCTCGTGCGTGGTCGGTAACTCGAGGTCTGCCAGCGCCCGGTACGACCTCGGATGCGATACTTCGGCGTCCGCACAAAGGAACCTCCCCAGTGCCACAGCCCGTCGACCAAGGCCACCGTCAGGCTAAGGGTCAACCCGACCCAGAGCAGCATCAAGGCCGGATAGACCAGGATGCGGCCCAACCAATCGCGATAGAGATGCATCTGGCCCAACACGTAGAGCAGCGGCGGCACCGCCGCCAGCGTCCCCAACCACAACGAGAAATCGGGGAAATGCGGATCGGTCAGCACCATCGGCAAGGTCAGAAGGATCATCACCAGCAACAGCGGCTGGTTGAAATAACCGCTCAGGTGCAGCAGCGCCATCACCTTCTGTGCCCAGGTCAGCCGTCGCGACCGGAGGAGCGGGCCGGCCAACTTGCGCAGACATTGGGAAGCGCCCTTGGCCCACCGCGCCTGCTGCGCCTTAAGCGCCGCCAACAGCGGCGTCAACTCAGCTGGTGCCACGACGTCCGGCAGATAGAGCGCACGCCACCCCGCCAACTGGGCACGGTAGCTCAGATCAAGGTCCTCCGTCAACGTGTCTGGACACCAACCTCCCGCCTCCTCGATGACCGCCCGGCGCCAGACACCCCCGGCACCATTGAAGTTCATCAGCAACCCTGAACGATTGCGTGCCAGATGCTCAATGGCGAAATGTGCGTCCAGCGCCAACGCCTGCACCCGGGTGATCAGAGAATACTCGGCGTTCAGGTGGCTCCAGCGCGCCTGGACCATGCCGAGCCGGGCATCGGCGGAGAAGTACGGCACGGTCTCTCTCAGGAACGCCGGATCGGGACAGAAGTCGGCATCGAAGATGGCCACGAACTCGCCCCTGGCAGAGGCCAATCCCGCTGCCAGAGCACCGGCCTTGTAGCCGGCGGGATCACTGCGGCGAACCATTTGCATGTTAAGGCCGGTGGACCGATAGCGCAACACCTCCGACGCGACGAGAACGCTGGTTTCATCGTCGGAGTCGTCCAGGATCTGTATCTCGAGCCGGTCCCTCGGCCAATCGAGCGCGCTGACGGCCCCAATCACCTGCGTCGCCACGTGGCGCTCATTGCGGAGCGGCACCTGCACGGTGACAGAGGGAAGCCACGCCTCGGGAACCTCAGGCAACGCCGGCCCACCATCGC
>JAFGNI010000744.1 GCA_016927095.1 Anaerolineae bacterium
GCTCCAACGCGGTCAGGACATCCGCGCTCTGCCGCACGTCGATCACAGCGGCGATCTTCTCCAGGGTTGCCCGGTGCTCGGTATGCACGATAGCAGCCTCACTGTCTGACTGGATGAGCAATACATCGCGCCAAAAAGTCAGCCACACCTCCAACACCTCGGCCAGTTCGTCATCATCCTGCGACAGCGTCTTGGCGGTCTCGAAGCGCGCCGGCAAGTCCTGCCGGAGCACCGACAGCAGCATGGCCAGGGCCGCCTGCATGCGCTCATAGGCTTCAGGGTTGGTCGCCGCACGGACGGCCCACCCAATGCGCCCCCCGGATAGGCGCGCCAGGCGCTGTGCCATGTCGGGTGCCACGCCCCACCGGGAAACCAGGGCTTCCGCGATCTCGCGGCTGACCACCGGACGGAGCGCAATCTGCTGCGAACGAGAGACGATCGTCGGCAAGAGCTGATCGGCGTCGGTAGCCAGTAGGATGATGTGCGCGTAGCCGGGTGGCTCCTCCAGCGTCTTGAGCAAGGCGTTGGCTGCGCCAATCGTGGCCCGCTCAAAGTCGCCGACCAGCGCTACCTTCTTGGCGCTCTCCCTGGGCGTCAAAGCCAGGAAGCGCTCCACATCGCGGATCTCGTCGATCCTGAGATGCGCCGTCCGCTCCTCAGGGGCAACCGTCATGAAGTCAGGATGATTGCCCGAGGTCACCTTGCGGCACGAAAGACAGACACCGCAGGGACGGTCTCCCTGCGCGTTGCACAGGATCGCCATGACCAAATGCTGGGCGAGCGTGTGCTTCCCGACGCTTTCGGGGCCCGTGATCAGGAGGGCGTGGGGGACCTCATCCTGTGCCACAGCGCGCTGGAGCTGCTGGACCGCCCACTGATGACCGACGATAGGCCAGGGCTTCATGGTACTGCCCCTGGTTGCGCCGCAATCCCCTCGCAGGCAGCTAGAGCCGCTGCCAAGAGCCATGCCGGTGCCTCATCGCGATTGGCGAGGGTGATGTGCAGCACCGTGAACCGCGGACCCGGCAGCTCCGCGACCGCTTGGCCCAGCAGCTCTGGGCGCACCACGACCATGGCCAATGCATAGGGTGCTTGGGAGAGCAGTTCGAACGCTGCCACCCACCCCTGGCGGTGCCTGAACTCCAGCGGACCCAGCTCATCCAGGACAAAGACCTGCGTGGGAAAGCTCTCTGACAGCGCACGCGAGCCCCGGGCCATCGCCGCAGCGTTCATCTTGAACTGCCCCAGCGGTGACGCAACAGGGCTGTCGAAAGGGTCCGTCAGGGAATAGCGCGCCCCGCTATGTAGCTCGGTCACCGCCAGATCGTGGGGGCCTGTCCGTTCGGTCAGGAGACCTGAGACGCGCAGTCCGGCCTCGCGCATACCAGCAAGCGCGCGGCGCAATGCCGTGCTCTTCCCGACCTGCCGAGCGCCGGTCACCAACCAGACCCTATCCATTGTCCCCAAGCCCCTGTCCCTCCGCGACCCATTCTCATACAAGAAGGCCGGTTGGCAAACCAACCGGCCTTCTCTAGTGGAGATGGCGGGAATCGAACCCGCGTCCGAAGAAATCGACGATGAGCTTCTACAAGCTTAGTCGACGCTTTAGGTTTCGCGTGGAGGGTCGTAGTCGACAACGCCACGTCCACGCTAAGCCGATGGTCTTGGACTGGCTTATCGGCGTCGACCAGTCTGCACGCATACTTTATGTCACCTGACTCCAACGCGCATGCGAGGCGCTGAAGAGGCGTGACCGGTTACCCGGTCAGTTCATTGAGCTTAGCTGCCTACTGCTTACGCAGCGACGGCAACGGGGGCCCAATTGTTTGCCATAGTGTTGGCATTTATGGTTTGCTTCTGGGTTTACGGAGACGAAGCCTCCCCGGCTTGCAGCTCACAGCCTGTCTTTCCCCGTCGAAACCGATCATCCCCATCAACAGTATAACAGATCTGACCATGGTTTCAAGTACCGAACAGCACAGAGCGTCGCATTCCAGTCACCGAAAGCGGCCAGCTGTCCTGCCGAGCGAGTCCTACGATCATCCCTGTTGACAGGCCCTGCCGGCGAGGAATGACACGTGCCGCTGACTCAAGGTCAAGTGCGATGATCCCACGGGGCGGAAAACGCCGGGGAGGGCAGACAGGCCATCAGGATGGTATAGAGTAGAAATCGACGATGTTGCCCTCGGGGTCTTTGAACCAGAGGGATCTGCTTCCCCAGGGATGTGTTTGCGGCGGCTTCACGAATTCGACGCCCAGGTTCTTGAGCCTGACGTACTCTGCATCCACATCATCGACCTCAAATGCAAGGATGACGCTCCCAGAACCGGCATCTTGCATCGAGTTGGGTGCCATGCGTTCCATCCCCGCTGTAGAGAAGATCGTCAGCCCGGCGCCTTTGGTTTTGAGTTCCGTATGCTCATTGTCGCCCTGGGCTTCCACG
This sequence comes from Anaerolineae bacterium, assembly GCA_016927095.1. The sequence goes on from JAFGNI010000744.1 coordinate 2,444, forward strand.
CCAAGCACATCAGCGTAAAAACTCGCCAAAGCAGGAACATCACGTGTGATGAGAGACACGCTTGCGAACGTCATCTCTCAGCCTCCTTTGTGCTGTTTCTGACAATCTGTCAGGGCTGAACACTGATCTATGATGGCCCTATTCGGAAGGGATATAGCCCCTCCATGGACAGCAACATCACAACCACTTTCGTATCAGATGTAATCGAGATGCTTGCCGAAGCCCGGTTTGGGTTAGTCGCTGCGATCACCACGATCATACGACTGACCGTCGATTCGTGCTATACGGCCCATGCCATCCGTTCCTCAGGCATCAACCCACACGTTGTTCTGCTGGTTGCGCACCATCCGGATCAACCAGTGCATGCCTGTTAACAATGCCCGGCGCCGGAATGCCTTGCAGAACGCCCTCGAATAGGATAAACTCCCCTTGAACATACGTTCATAACCAGTCTACGGCAAATCCCTAGCGGATGGGGTCACTATGCGTTTCATGCACATCGCCGACATCCATCTCGGCAACCAGCAATACGGTCTCAAGGAGCGTTTCAACGACTTCAGCGCGGTCTTCCTCCGGCTGGTCGATGAGGCGATCGGGCGCCGGGTCGACTTCGTCCTGCTGGCGGGCGACCTTTTCGAGAAACGCACCGTCGAGCCCCTGGCCATGCGCGTGGCCATCGCCGGTCTGGCGCAGTTGCGGGAAGCCGGCATCCCGGTATTGGCGGTGGAGGGCAACCACGAGCGCGCCTTCTTTCAAGAGCAGACCTCGTGGATGGACTTCCTGGATGCCCTCGACTATCTGAAGCTTCTCAGTCCCCGATTCGTCGAGGGCAAGGCCCAGCTGACGCCACACGGCACCGAGGGCGGCGCCTACATCGACCTCCCCGAAGGAGTCCGGGTCTATGGGATGAGGTACTACGGCGCCTCGACCGGCAAGGCCGTGCAGGCGCTGGCGGATGCCCTGGCGGATCAGGATCACGGCGCGCCCGCCTACACCATTGTGATGCTCCACGCGGGCCTGGAGGGGCAACTGGCGCACATGGGCCGCCTCCGCTACGACGATGTTGCGCTGCTGCGCCCCTATGCCGACTACGTGGCCTTGGGGCACATCCACAAGCCCTATGTCGTCGAAGACTGGATCTACAATCCCGGCTCGCCTGAGACCTGCAGCATGACCGAGACGATCTGGCCCCAGCGCGGCTACCTCATCGTCGACATCGAGCCCGACCACAACCCCAAGCACCGTGCCGAGCTGCTGGCACCGCAGCGCCGCCCCTTCCGTCGCTTTGAGATCGCGGTAGATGCCCTGATGTCACCTGCCGAGGTCACCGATCAGGTCAAGGCCCTGATCCGCCGGGAAAGCACCACCGTGCCTGCGGCGCCCCGGCCCGTCGTCGAGCTGGCACTGACCGGCATGCTACCCTTCAACCGCTACGACCTCGACCTGGACGCCATCCAGCGCCTCCTGGAGGAGGCCTGGGACCCGCTGATGACGCGCGTCCGCAACCTGTCGACCCCGGCAGCGTTCGAGATTCAGGTGGAGGATGAGAGCAGCCGTCCGGAGCTGGAGCGGGCCATCGTCCGCGAGCTCCTGGAGCGCGACGCGCGCTACCGCAGCCAGGCCGAGGCTTGGGCCGGTGGTGCGCTGGAACTAAAGCGGCTGGTCCTGGACAATGGGGCGCCTGAGGCCATTATTGACCACCTGCGCCGCCTCCGGTCGCAGCTGAGCGACGGCGAGGGCCCGGACGCCGCCCAGGCGGACCGCGCGGAGGCCTAGGATGCAGATCCTTCAAGTCGACCTGGACAACGTCAAGAGCTACGAGCACGCCACGCTGCCCTTCGGATTGGGCACCAACGCGATCTGCGGACACAACGGCGCCGGCAAGAGCACCGTGCTCGAAGCCATCGGCTTCGCGCTCTTCGACTACCTCGCCGTCCCGCAGGCCGACTTCGTCCGCGAGGGCGAGAAGACCGCCACGGTGACGGTGCACGTGGCAGACCGGGATGGGCGCCGCTATCAGGTCGTCCGCAGGTGCGGCAGCTCGAGCCAGCATTACGTCTACGACCCCGAGCTCGACCACAAACTCGCCGAAGGCAAGCAGGATACGATGGCGTGGCTCCACCAGTTCATGGGGATAGACGGCAGCGGCGAACTCGACGTCCTCTTCCGGGACGCTGTGGGGGTACCGCAAGGGCTGCTGACGGCAGCCTTTTTGGACACACCTTCACGCCGCAAGGATACCTTCAACCCCCTCCTGCGCGTCGACGAGTACGAGCGCGTCTGGGAGGGCCTGCGAGAGCCGGCGAGACACCTCGACCGGCAGATCGCGGACCAGCAGGCCCGCATCGCGGGCTTCGAGGCGCAGGTCACCGCGCTGCCAGACCTCCGTGAGCGCGCGGCCTACCTGGCGACCGAGATCGCGGTGGGCGATGCACAGCAGGCGGAGCTGGAAGAAGCTCAGGTCGAAGCCACCGCGGACCTTGCCGTGCTGACGGCGCGGAAGGAACGGCTCGACGCGCTCGATCACGCCCTTGCCGAAGCTGATGCCGCGCGGCAGGCCTTGCAGGTGCGGCTGGAGACCGCCCGCGCTGCTGTGGTCGCGGCGGAGGCTGCTCAGGCCATCGTGGCGGCGACCCAAGAGGGACACGAAGCCTATCTCGAGGCGCAGGGCACCCAAGACGCGCTGGAGGCGGCGCGCCAGGCTCGCGACGCACTGGTTTCCGACCGCCAAGGGGTTGAGCAAGCGCTCGCCGTGATTGAAGAGCGCGCGAGCCAACTGGCGGCGGAATTGACCGCCATCGCCGACGCCAAAGCCACCATGGCCCGCCTGGCACCTGACGTGGTGCGGCAGGAGAAACTTGAGGCCGAACATCAAACCGCGCAACGAGAGGCCGACCGGCTGGCAAGCGCCGAAGCGGAACTAGCGCGCGAAACGGCCCGGCTCGCCGAGCTCAACCGGCGCCACGGCGAGGCCGCCGCCCAAGCTGCGATGCGCGTCCAGAGGGAAGCGGCGCTGACCGAAGCAAGAGAAGCGCTGACAAGCTGGATGGGAAGGCGCGAACACCTGTCGTCCCAGGTCGGCGCCGTGGAGATCGAGAGGGCTCAGACCGAGGTACAGATCGCCGCGGCTGAGCAGCGACTGGAGGCCGCCGAGCGCCGGACAGAACAGGAGCGCGACCGCCTCGCCCAACTGGAGGCGCGACTTGAGATCGTACAAGCGCAGCTCTCCGAGCTGGACGACGTTGAAGCTGCACGACAGGCAACGCGGGAGGCCCTCAGCGCCTTGGACGCCAAGCGCCAGGTAGCGGTCGAGGCGGCAGCCACCTGCGACGCAGCTTTAGCCCAGTTGCAGCGCCAGATTGCGTTGCTCGCCACAGCGGAGGAGCCCCGATGCCCCCTCTGTGGCGAACCGCTTACGGCGGAGCACCGCGCAGAGCTACTGGCCCAAAACCACGCACGGGCCGGTAGCCTGCGAGACGAGAGGGCGGACGCGGAACAAGCCGTGGCCTCCGTGGCGGCTGCCATCACCGAACAAGAGCAGCAGCTGGCGAGGTTGGAGAGCCGTGCCCGTGCCCTGCCCAGGCCCCAGGAGGTGCAGGCGCTGGAGGCGCAACGCGCAAGCCAGGAGACAGCGGTCGCTGAAAGCGCGGCAGCTATCAACGCAGAGAAGGAGGCCTTGACGCGCCACCAGGCCCGCCTCGCGGTATTGGAGTCAAAAATGGAGACGCTCCAGCCGGATCTGGCGGCGGCAGCCCAGCAGGTCGACGAACACCAGACAGTGGTGGACGCGTTGGCCGAGGGGCTCCAGGGTCTCGCCCGAACCGACGAGGTGAAGGCGCTCGCCCATGAAGTCGCGCAGCACCAAGCGACCGTCACAGCTGCAGAGGCAGCGACGTTGAGGCTGGCGGCGGCGCCTGACGATGTCAAGCGGCTCTCAGAGGCCCTAGCGACACTGGGCAATCCTCGCCGCGCTCACGACCGTGCTGCCGACGTGGCTGCCGGGGAGGCCGAAGCCCTTGACCAGCAGGCCGTTGCCGAAGCTGAGATCGACCAACTCCAGGCGCAGGTCGCGGAGCTCGACGAAGCCCTCGCCGCCTACGCCGACCTCGATGACCGGATCCTAGCCGTGCGGCAGGCCTTGGCCCAGCACGAGGCGGCTCACCAGCGCTACCTACAACACGAGCGAGAGGCCGGCGCTCTGGCAGAACGGCGCGCCACCGTGACCAAGCTCGATGCAGAGCGAGAGACTACCGAGGCGGCTTACACAGAAACGGCTGCGGCGCGCGCTGCCGTGGCAGCCGAGTACGACGCCGGGCTCCACGCCAAGCTCACCGACGAACTGGCGGAGGCCCGGGCAGCGTCGGCAGCCATAGCCGAACGTCTGCGCCAGTATCGCAGCCAGCTCGACGAGACGACGGCGGCGATTGCGGAGCTGGAGGCCGTGGAAGCGCACCTCCAGGCCGCGCAGTCAGAGCTGACCGCCCACCGCGAGACGCTGGCCCTGTTGGCCTATCTCCGCCAGGTGCTGCGGGAGGCCGGCCCCGAAATCACCCGTGCGCTGGTCCAGATGATCTCCCTGCACGCGGACCGGCTCTACGCCGACATCATGCAGAACTACCAGTCGCGCCTGCGCTGGACCGAGGACTACGACATCGTGCTCACGACCGAGGGCCGTGCACGCACCTTCCAGCAGCTCTCCGGCGGCGAGCAGATGGCGGCGGGCTTGGCTGTGCGGCTGGCGCTGCTGCGCGAGATCTCCACCGTCGACGTCGCCTTCTTCGACGAACCCACCGCCAACCTGGATGCCGCGCGGCGCGCCAACCTGGCGCAACAGATCCTCAACATCCGCGGTTTCTCGCAGCTCTTCGTCATCAGCCACGACGACACCTTTGAGCAAGACACAGACCACGTGCTTCGGGTCCAAAAGATGGATGGCGCGAGCATCGTGGAGACGGGGGCAGAGTGAGCGAATCAGCGAATGAAAGAATAAGCGAATGAAACGCCGGCAACGAGCAACTGTCGATTGCCATCTGGCATTCGCTCATTCGCTGATTCACTCATTCTGTCATTCGCTGATTCTCTCCACCCCACCGGGAGGCTTCTAGACAAGCTATGTTTCACCGAGAGAAGGTGATCGCCGCGCTGGAAGCGAAGGCCGATCATTTCACCGGCTACGATGTGCAGTTGGCCAACGCGTTGGCGATCTACGAGTCGGGTCTGGCGGAGCTCAGCACGCTCAGCTACGAGGAGATCACGGCACGCCTCGCGGGCGTGCCCTGGCCCGGCGCGCGCCCCACAGCGGAGCACGACGCCCACCGCGACCTGATCGTGCCCTTTGGCGGAGGGTGGGCCAGCCACGAGGAGGCCCGTGCATGGGCCCGGGAGGTGCTGGAGGATGTGCCCACCATCGCCGTGGACGGCTCGCAGATCACGCCGACGACAGATCTGTCGGTGCCGGTGGGTGCGGTGCAGATCGGGTGGTTCGTCAATCCCCATCGCCCCGGCAGCCCCTATATCAAAAGCATCGACGTCGAGGTGTTGGCGCCCGACGAGTTGGGTGAGGACGACAGCGGCGGGCACGCTTTTCCTGACTGGCGCGTCAACCTGCGGCGCTTTGCCGGCGAGTGCGAGCACATGATGGGCTGGATGGCGCACTTCCGCGACGCCGCGCGCAAGCCGGTCTGTTTCTTCGACGGATCGTTGATCCTCTCCTTCGTCCAGCAGATGCGGCCCGAGCGCCAGCGCCAATACATCAAGGCCCTGAAGGCGCTGCTGGCGACCTCTGAGACGCTGCGCGTGCCGCTGGTGGGCTACATCGACAGCAGCCAGGCCAGTGACCTGCTCTCCATGCTGATCGCGCTGACGGGAAGAAGGGGCAGCCGGGACCTCAGCGACGGCGCGCTGGTGCGCCAGCGGATGGCGTGGGGGGATCGCACCACCGCCTGGATCTGCGCCCGTAACGATCAGGTCGAGCTCAGCGATGCAGAGAAATACTACGAGGACATCGTCTTCGTCTACCTCAAGACCACGGCTGAAGGGCCACCGGCCCGCCTCGATCTGCCCCGTTGGATCCTGGAAGACGGACAACTGGACGCGGTGGTGGACATCGTGCGCGCTGAGTGCGTCGTGGGCAATGGCTATCCCTACGCCGTCGAGACTGCCGATGCCGTTGCCGTGATTACGCAGCAGGACCGCGAGCGCTTCTACCGGGTGTTGCAGGAGTTCGCCCAGCAGCGGGCGCTGCCCCTGAGGTTCAGGACCAAGTCGATGAGCAAGCGAGGACGGCGCTAGTGTGACGGGCCAGATGGAGGGTAATCTATGCCAATCGGTAAACTCATCAAGTCCAACAGTCACACCGATTACGTCTGCCAGATCTACGGGCCGGCTGAGGTCGCGACGCCACCGGCGCCCCAGGACTACGCCTTCGGCACCTTCGTCCAGGTCCCGCTGGATGGCGACAACGGCTATATCGTAGGTGTGATCTACGATACGATCCTGGTCAACCCCGACTTCGGGAACCTGGGACCGCGGCTCTCGCCGGCGCCCGATCTGGCGGTCTTCTCGCCGGACTATCTGGCGGAGAAGGTGACGCTGGCAGGGATCACGGCACTGGGAAGCGTGGCGGCGGACGGCACCGTCCGCCAGGGTGTGCCCCGGCTGGCAGCCCAGATCGACACGCTGGTCGACCCTATGACAGAAGAGGCCATCCGGGCCTTCCATGCCACAGCGGGCGGCGTCGCCGTGACCTACGCGCCCACGCTGTTGGCGCAGGCGCGCCCCCTGACCCACCACCTGTTGATGTCCATCCTCGGGCACTTGCACGCCCTCTTCCCGGCCTCGGCGGCACAGCTGGACGTCCTGACGCAGGAGCTGAGCTGGCGGGCCTACATCAGCCCCCTGGGAGGTGTCCGGTGAGCGCACCACTGCCCCTTGGCACCACCAAAGGCCCCGGTGAGACCGCCAATGAGTACGTTTTCGTCACGCCCGACCGCGCGAAGACGGCCAAGGTCGGCGAATTCGTCTACTACGAGGCCGACGTCGATGGCGACCTGCGGCGGGTCCTCGGTCGAATCACGGGCCGCGCGCCCCTGCGATTGCTCCCCGACGGCTTCATGGCCGACCCCAACGTGCCCCCTGAGCAGGTGGCAGCGATGGTCGGCTATGCCGATGGTGATCCCGAGCTCTTCGCCGTGACCGTCACCGTCCTGGGCTACTACAACAGCACTTTGGGCGACTTCATCAATCCACGGCTGCCCCCGCGCCTGGGCACACCGATTCATATCGCCGACAGCGCGATGCTGGCAGACGTGCTAAGCAAGCGGAACCTGGGCGAGGTGGGCGCGGCGCATATCGGCTCGCTGCTCAGCCGGCCTGCGGGCGAGGTGCCCGTCGTGCTCGACCTGCGGGCCATCACCAGCACCCACCTGGCCATCATCGCCAGCACCGGCTCGGGCAAGAGCTATCTGGCCGGCGTGCTGCTGGAGGAACTGATGCGGCCCAACAACCGGGCCGCCGTGCTCATTGTCGACCCGCACGGCGAGTACGACACGTTGACAGAGATGGAAGGCGCCCGCGAGTTCCTCGATGACGGCGACGGCTACCAGCCCCGCGTCGAGGTCATCCGCCCCGAGGACGTGAAGGTGCGCATCAGCTCCCTGACGATAGGTGACCTCCGCTACCTGCTGCCGGAGCTGTCAGAACGCATGCACTACGTATTGGGCAGGGCCTACAACCTGGTGCAGCGCAAGTTCGGCGAGAAGTGGACACTGGCGCAGTTCCGCCTCGCCGTCCGTGAGGCAGAGGAACAGATGAGCGGCAAGGAGCGCAGCCCGGAGGAAGAAGCCGAGGCCATCTCCCAATCGGACGACTACGGGACGGCAGGCGCCGTCATCTGGCGGCTCAACTCCCGGTTGGAGCACTCGGCGATTTTCGATGACCTTGCCTCGATGCGTCTGGATAAGCTCTTCAAGCCGGGGCAGTGCACCGTCCTGCAGCTCAACGAGGTCGACCAGCGGGAGCAGCAAGTCGTCGTCGCGACCATCCTCCGCCGTCTCTGGCAGGCGCGGATGAAGACCGAGAAAGGCGAGGCCACGCAGGAGGACGAAACCTATCTCCCCTATCCGGCCTTCGTGCTGATCGAGGAGGCGCACAACTTTGCCCCGGCCTCGGCTGACCTGGTGAGCTCGCAGATCCTCAAACAGGTCTTGTCCGAGGGCCGGAAATTCGGCGTCGCCGTGGGCCTGATCAGCCAGCGCCCCGGCAAGCTTGACGCTGATGTGCTCTCGCAGTGCATGACGCAGTTCATCCTCCGCATCGTGAACCCCATCGACCAGGCCCGGGTTGCCGAGAGCATAGAGAGCGTGGGGCGCGACCTGCTACGCGAGCTACCGGCCCTTTCGAAAGGCCAGACCATCGTCGCGGGGGCGGCGGTCAACACGCCGGTACTATGTCGCGTGCGCAGCCGTATCACCGAGCACGGGGCCGAGGACATTGACGCGCCGGAACGGTGGCGCGCATGGTTCCAGCGTGGGGCAGATGCCCAGGCAGCGCGCGACCAAGCGATACTCGCCGATCCGGGGCGAGGACGGGACAAGTTGTTCAAGACGTAACCTCAGGAGACACATGAAACGCTTGCGGCTAAACTTCGACGTGACCATCTGGTCGCGCAACCTCACCTTCTTTGCGGCAGCCCTCTTCCTGTCCCGCTTCGGTCAGGGCCTGCTCGGCGGCGCGCGCATGAACTTCTTTGTCGAGACCTTTGGCTTGAGCGAGAGCCAGGTCCTCTGGTTGGAGGGCGTCCGGGAGATTCCCGGGCTGGGGTTGATCTTCGTGGCAGCGCTGACGATGCGGATGCCCCTGAAACGTCAGGCTATGCTCTCGCTCATCTTCATGGGCCTCGGCTATGCGATCTACGCGTTTGTGGGCTCCTACTCCGCGCTGCTCCTCGCGGTCGTCATCGCCAGCTTTGGCTTCCATCTCTGGACACCGCTTCACAGCGCCATCGGCCTCTCCCTGAGCAGCAAGGAGACGGCGGGGCGCGTGCTGGGCACATTGACCGCCGTCGGCAGCCTCGCCGGCGTCGCCGGCATGGGCGCCATCGCGGGGGTCTCGTGGCTCTTTGAGTCGATGCCGCTGACGTGGTATTACCTGGTCGGCGGCGGCTTCATCATGCTGTCCTCTCTGCTGCTCCTGCGGCTGCCCAACGATGTGGGCGCCAAAGCCAGCGAGTTGCCGCGCATCCTGGTGCGCGGCAAGTACTGGCGCTACTACGTCTTGATCTTCTTCTCAGGCGCACGAAAGCTGGCGCTAGGCAGCTTCATCACCCTGATGCTCGTCCAGAACTTCGGCCTCAAGGTCTGGCACATCAGCACCCTCACCCTTGTCAGCAGCGTCATCAGCCTGTTGCTGACCCCCTACTTGGGTGCCTTGATCGACCGTTTCGGCGAGCAAGTCACAACACCCATATCGTACGCGCTGCTCGCGCTCTGCTGTCTGGGCTTCGCCATGCTCGATAGCCTGACGGTACTGCTCGTGCTGTGGATCCTGATCAAGCTGGTAGTGCTGCTGGGCATGGGGCTCTCCACCTACGTCTACCGGACCGCCCCTGCTGAGGAGCTGACCCCGACACTCACCGCCGGCGTCACCTTCGATCACATCAGCTCCGTGAGTATGCCCCTGATCGCCGGTGCGGTGCTGCCGATCATCGACTACCAGGGCGTCTTCCTTGCCACAGCGGGTCTGATCCTGCTCTCCATCCCCTTTGCACGCTCGCTGCAGGTCGAGATGCAGCACGTGCCGCAGCCGGTACCGGCGACGGCAGACTAATATGGTGATCGACCGGGCAACCTTCGAACGCTTAGTCGCCGAGGCAGTTGAGACGCTGCCGGCTGCCTTTCGCGATAGCCTGGAGAACGTGGACATCGTGACCGAGGCGTGGCCTTCGCCTGCGGTATTGGCTAAGGCCGGACACCGCCACCCGGCAGAACTCCTCGGCTTCTACGAGGGGGTGCCGCAGACGCGGCGTACGCGCCACTACGGGCTGGTGTTGCCAGACAAGATCAGCCTCTTTCGCGGTCCCATCGCCATGCGGTGTCACTCCCTGGCGGAGGTCCAGGCGCTGGTAGAGCGCGTGCTGCGCCACGAGATCGCCCACCACTTCGGCATCGACGATGACCGCCTCCGGGAGCTTGACGCTTACTAAGGCGTCGGGCTGACGCCGCGGCCCGACCGCTACGAAAAACGCCGCCCCGATCGGGGCGGCGTCGTTCTTCCGGTAGATCGCGATGGACCGGCTCAATCGTCAGCCGGCACCGCTTCCTCTACAGGCTCGAAGGCCAGGGCTTCCCGCAGCGCGGGCACGTAGTAGCGCTCTGTATATTCCTTGACCATGCGGCGCGTTGAGAACGCCGGCCCCACCGTGCGGATGGCCTCCCGCATCATGGCCACCCAACCACGCGGCACGTAGTCGCGATCGCGCTGGTAGTACATCGGGATCACCTGTTCCTCCAGCAGGCCATAGAGGGCTGAGGCATCCGCCCAGTCCTGCGCAGCGATGTCGTCCGTCTCGATGCCGGATTCGATAGCCCAGCCATTGCGCCCGGTATAGGCCTCCGCCCACCAGCCGTCGAGAATGCTCAGGTTGAGCACGCCGTTGAAGGCCGCCTTCATACCGCTGGTGCCGCTGGCCTCATTGGGCTTGCGGGGCGTGTTCATCCACACATCCACGCCCTGCACGAGATAGCGCGCGACGTGCATGTCGTAGTCCTCGACAAAGGCGATGCGCCCGCCGAACTTCGGATCACAAGCGTAGTTGTAGATCTGCTGTAGCAGAAGCTTGCCGGGATCGTCCGCAGGGTGTGCCTTGCCGGCGAAGATAAACTGCACGGGCCGGTAGGGATCGTGGACCAAATCCATCAGCCGGTCGATATCCTGGAAGATCAGGTTGGCGCGCTTGTAGGTGGCAAAGCGCCGGGCAAAACCAACCACCAGGGCATCCGGATCCAGGAAAATGCCCGAGGCCAGCAGTTGGCTGGCAGGCGTCGCGCGTGTGATCCAGTCCTGGCGCGCCCGTTCCCTGATCGTGGAGAACATCTTGCGCTTGAGATAGGTGTGCGCCTCCCAGAGCTCTGCGTCGGGGATCTCCTCGACACGGGCCCACAGCAGCGGGTCATCCTGACGGCGCACCCAGTCGGGGCTGATGTACTTGCGATAGAGGCGGTGCATCGCCTCACCGGTCCACGAGGGCAGATGCACGCCATTGGTGACATAGCCAATCGGAACGTCCTCAACCTTGCGATCGGGCCAGAGGTTCCGCCACATCCGCCGGCTGACCTCGCCGTGGAGTTCGCTGACACCGTTGGCACGGTCGGAGAGCGACAGCGCCAGCTTCGTCATATTGAAGCCCGTCCCATAGCCGGTATCGTGGCTGCCAAGGGCCAGGAAATCGTCACGGGTCAGGCCGAGCTGCGGCCAAAAGTCGTGGAAGTATTTGTCGATCAGGCCAAAGTCGAAGACATCGTGGCCTGCCGGCACAGGGGTATGCGTGGTGAAGACCGTGCTGGCGCGGACTCTCGCGCTGGCCTCCTCGAAACTCAAGCCCTGCTGGACATACTCGCGCACCCGCTCCAGCACCATGAAGGCCGAGTGGCCCTCATTGATGTGCCAGACGCGCGGCTCAATGCCCAGCGCGCGGAGCACCCGCACGCCGCCGATTCCCAGCAGGATCTCCTGTTGGATGCGCATCTCACGGTCACCGCCGTAGAGGCGCGCCGTCAACTGGCGATCCCACGGCGCGTTGGCGTCGACACCCGCATCGATCAGATAGAGCCGGGCACGCCCAGCCAGGACCTCCCAGAGCTGGAGGCAGATCTCCCGGTCGCCGACCTCCACCAGTATCGCTCCGCAGGCGTCCTCTTCCTGCGTCACCTGACGAAGCGCCACCTCATCCGGGTCAAGCGGTGGGTAGATAGCCTCTTGCCAGCCACTGTGGTCCAGCCGCTGGCGGAAGTACCCTTGCTCGTAGAGGAAACCGACGGCCACAAAGGGCAACCCGAGATCGCTCGCCTCCTTGGTGTGATCGCCAGAGAGGACACCCAGCCCGCCCGAGTAGATAGGCAGCGAGCTATGCAGGCCAAACTCAGCAGAGAAATAGGCAATGGGGCACATGCAGATGTCGGGATACATCTGCTTGTACCAGAGCCCTCCGTCTTTGGTGTCGCGGTCCATCTCCATCATCACGGCATCGAAGTCTCGCAGGAACGCCGGGTCGCGCGTGAGCCTCCGGATGCGCTCCTCGGGCGTGTCCCTCAAAATCCGCACCGGATTGTGGCGCGTCGTCGTCCACAACGTGCGATCGACCTGCTTGAAGAGATCGCGAGATGGACGGTGCCAAGACCACCAGAAGTTGTAAGCCAACTCAGTGAGACGGGCCAAGCGAGGGGTTAGTTTCTCGCGTATGACGTCGTTTTCTTTTCTTTCCACGGTCTGCTCCCAGATAAGTGCACAGGATAACTGCCGGCCTGGTTACGGACGTATCCAGAGAACCAGGATGAACATCAACAACCCGATCACCGCAAACTCGATGACGATGCGTCGGGTGAGCTGCTCCAGAAGGTATTGGTAGCCGATGCCACTCCAGATGTAGAGACCCAGCGTCAGCATGGTGGCTGCCGTCCAGGTCGAGATCGGCCAATAGCCCAAGATCCAGGCGAGCTCGCTCTCGAGCAGCGCGATGGTGGCGCTGTAGAGCAGGATCTGCCCGGTAGGCGCACCGGTGGCGCTCAGAAGCTCTGCAGCCAGAAGCCCAGCCAGCAGGAAAACGCCAGGCCCAGTGACCAAGGCGCGCCCGCGAAGCCCCAGAATAAGGCTGAAGAGGACAAAGCCTATCAGATAATCGACAACATTGAGCAGCGTCCGGGCACCGGGATATCCGGGACTGGTCGGTGAGAGCGCGCGATAGCTGAGGTGAACGAGGATCCCAATGGCAGCGCCACCGGTCACCAGGGCCGCCATCCAGAGAGGCCACGTCGACGCCTGAATCAAGAAGATAGAAACTAACAACGCGCCGACCGAAGGTGTGATCAGCGCGAAGGCTTGTGGACGGTCCCGGCTTTCTCGAAGGGGATGGTCCCGCAGAATCGAGAGCGTCCCCGTTGCCACCAGGCCCACCACAAGCAGGCTGAGCAGGACCCCACCACCAAAGGTGAAGCCCAGGGGAGAGCCCAGGATCTGCAGGGCTCCCCAGTTTAGCGTGGGAAGCTCCACAAAACGGAAGAGCGTCAGACTCAACATGATCACGGCGAGCAGAATGCTGAGCTTGCCCTGTTCAGGTTGGCGACGCTCCACCATGCGGCTAGACATGAAGCCATTCTACCGGGAGA